>JANODQ010000353.1:0-9691 GCA_031412775.1 Pirellulaceae bacterium
TAGGCGATAGCCCTCGGGTGCTATCTGGCAATTTGTAGCAACGTCGAAACCCGTGGCTAGCGCCATCGGCTCAGGTTTCATCAGCCCAGGGATAGGGAGAGGGCACGACAAAACAAGGCCTTTGTATATCGACCGGCTTTCATTGTACATAAAACACATACCGATAAACTGAACCCAAATCCAAGATTTTCAGTCACCTTGGGCGTTTTTTTATCGCAGAGTTGCTATGTACGGCGTGATTCGAAATTAGATAGGCGATCGCCTCGCGATAGATTGGATTTCAAAACGCGCATCCAAGCCCAGAGATCACACCCAAATTAATCCGTCTCGCGTAATAGATCGCAAATCATAGTTTCCTTCTCGTGCCACTTGTATAACCCAGGCCGGCTGAAGATCATTTAAGAGCTAAGATAACCGGAGTTGTATCGAGAAATCTTGTGGAAGTGCCGTTCTTTCGCGCAGCGTTTTTCAGATATACTCCCGAGTCGCAAGTTGATAGGTCAAACCTCTCCCATCGTTTGACACCAATCGCAGGTTGCACCACGATTTTGTGGGAACCTATATTTGGCTTGCGGTTACTTGAAACTAATTGCTGTCCGGCCACCGACATTACCCGATGAGCTACAGCTTTTAAAATTTATGAACTGTTTGAAACACGTCAGCTAAAAACACTATCTAAACACCAACACAAACCTTTTTATCAAAGCTCAATGAACACAGTACTTCTCGTTCTCGTCATACTTTACTTAGTAGGCACCTTAGCGGTCGGCGCATGGGCGGGATCGAAAGTAAAGAATACTGCGGACTTTGCGGTTGCCGGCCATCGATTGCCTTTGATGATGGTAATAACAACCACCTTTGCAACTTGGTTCGGAGCGGAAACGGTACTTGGGATTCCCGCTAAATTCGTAAGTGGAGGGCTCGGGGAAGTCATCGAGGACCCTTTCGGTGCATCGATGTGTTTGGTGCTGGTCGGTTTATTCTTCGCACAGCGACTCTACAAGATGAAGTTGCTAACGATTGGCGACTACTTCCGAAATCGCTATGGAGTTTCAATCGAGATACTTTGCTCGCTACTCATCATCCTGAGTTATCTCGGTTGGGTGGCCGCACAAATTACTGCACTCGGGTTGGTCTTCACTGTCCTATCGGGGGACGCCATCAGCGCTCCGGTGGGAATGATCATAGGAACCGTACTAGTTCTGATCTACGTGATCATGGGTGGAATGCTTGCAGTGGTTTACACGGATTTCATCCAGATGATCGTTCTTGTAATCGGTTTGTCTTACATCGCATTTGTGTCATCTAATCTTGCCGGTGGCACTGACAAGGTTATAGCACTGGCGAGCGAACGCAACCTTTTTCATATCTTCCCAGAACCCACCGTCAAAAATTGGTTGTTCTTTGTAGCCGCCGCCATCACGATGATGATTGGTTCGATTCCACAGCAGGATATCTTTCAGCGCGTGATGTCTGCCAAAGATGGAAAGACCGCTCGCGATGGCGCCGTCATCGGTGGACTTTGTTATTTGGCCTTTGCGTTCGTACCAATGTTTATTGTCCTCTCGTCGCTGATTATCATGCCAGACAATGCGTTGACTCTGTTAGAAAGCGATCCGCAAAAAGTGTTACCAACGCTGATACTGGGCCATATGCCTTTCTTTGCACAAGTCCTGTTCTTCGGTGCGTTAGTATCGGCAATCAAATCGACTTCATCCGCAACATTGCTTGCACCGGCGACAAGCTTTGTAGAAAACATTCTTCGACACCTATGGCCAAGCTTGGATGATCGTCACCAATTGACCGCGATGCGTGTATCGATTTTTGTGTTTGCTGCACTCGTCTTGACATATGCTATCGCGATGGCTGGGACATCCATCTACGACATGGTTTCAGCCGCATACCAAGTCACACTTGTCGGTGCCTTCGTTCCTTTAACATTCGGTCTTTATTGGAAAGGAGCTACCACGCAGGGTGCCCTGTTAAGTATCGCGATGGGTGTAAGTGCTTGGTTAGCTCTAACGTTAGTGCCAACCTGGGGAGAAGAATTCCCAGCACAACTAGCCGGCCTAGGTACGAGCATTTTGGGCATAATTATTGGATCGAAGATCCCTCAATGGATCGCAGACACCAAGACAACTGAAGAGGCTTCCTATGCGGTGCATCCCGAAGGCTAGTCGCTGCATCGACGGTTGTCTCGCACGAATCAATATCTAGCATGCATTATTCGACGTGAATGCAAGATTCTGTGCCGTGGACTCTATGTCAGGCGAGTGGAATGCGATAAGTTGATTTGGATGGAAAACTCATCTGATAGACCCGCACGCCGCCGCCGATACTCGGGCCGCAACCCCCAGAATTTCGAAGACAAATACAAAGAGCATCGCTCTGAAGTCTATCCCAGCGATATCGCAAAGGTCATCGAACGAGGTCAAACCCCAGCCGGTATGCATCGCCCGATCATGGTTTCAGAGATCCTGGATGCGTTGCAGTTAGTTCCTGGAAATATCGCGCTCGATTGTACAGTTGGTTACGGTGGACATGCTTGCGAAATGCTTTTGGCAATTCAACCCGGCGGGAAATTTTTGGGCGTTGACGCGGACCCGCTCGAGCTGGCTAAAACAGAAGTTCGGCTCCGAGCGGTCGTTCCTGACGATGCGTCGATTGAATTGCGAAGGATGAATTTTGCTGGTCTGACGGAGTTCTTGACCGAACAAGCCCCCGAGGGTGTTGATGCTCTGCTGGCTGATTTAGGCGTTTCGTCGATGCAGCTAGATGACCCCGCGCGGGGCTTTAGCTTCAAATTTGACGGGCCGCTCGACATGCGAATGAATCCTCACCGAGGACTACCGGCGAGCGATTGGTTATCCACGATCGACCATGCCACACTCAGCCAGATTCTTTTCGAAAATGCTGATGAAGCAAATGCGGAAACGATCGCTAAAGCCATTTTGCTTGCCCACGGGAAGAAGCCACTTCGAACGACATTGGCTCTTGTGCAGGTGATTCGTTCCAGCGTCTTGAGACTGAGCGATGCTGATCAGGAAATGACAATTCGCCGCGTCTTTCAAGCTCTCCGCGTTGCGGTGAATGATGAGCTCCGATCGCTTGACGCGTTTTTAAGGCAGCTACCCTACTGGATAAGAAAAGGAGGACGGATTGCCATCCTCACTTTTCATTCTGGCGAAGATCGACGAGTCAAATCTGCGTTCAAACAAGGTTTACAAGAAGGACTTTACAGCCAAGTCTCCAGGGAAGTCATCCGAGCTTCTCCCGCCGAGCAGCGGTCCAACAGCCGTTCCAGCTCGGCAAAGCTTCGTGTAGCCATCCGAAGTTAATGCAATTCGGATCTTACTTTTGCTTAGGAAGTGGCTTCGGACCCTTCTTTTTGTCCTGCTTGGGCTTCATCGCCTTCTTGTCATTTTTGCTGCTGTTATTCCCTTTTCCCATGATATTTTCCTTTACAAATCGGACCTAGAACTGAATCCATAGACCACGTTGGTTTTCAACACCTTAAATATAGCAGACTCTTACCGCAAGACCGTAAAAGACTTACCCAATTTGATTCAAAGAGTGCCTTAGGCGGGCTGGCAAGTTTGCCGTAACCAATCATAATTCAACACTCGCTCCCTCCACCCATTCTGCATAGGAATCCAACTGATGACTCAGATTCTTGGTCAATCAATGCTTCGACGACAGTTGCTCAAAGCCGGAGTGTTCGCGTTCGCAGTGCCTGCCCTTCCGTCCATCTCTTTTTCATCACAATCATCAGCCTCCTCCGAAGAAGCCGATCCATGGTTGGGATTGAAGGCAGGAGTCGCAAGCTACACCCTTCGTGAATTCCCCATCGAGGAAGCGATCAAGGCTATACAACGAGTTGGACTGAAGTATGTGTCGATCAAGAATGTGAAAAACCATATCGATCTGTCGCACTCAAGCGAAGAACGCAAGCGACGAGCTCAAATGTTTCGCGACGCAGGCATTACGCCGCTCAGCGTCGGTAACGTTCCCATGAAGAAAGGCGAAGGAGAGATCCGAGCAGCCTTCCAGTTCGCACGCGACGTTGGAGTCTCGACAATCGTTTGTGCACCTAGTCAAGATGCGATCCCAATGCTGGACAAAATGGTCAAGGAATTCGATATCAAAATTGCAATCCATAATCATGGACCAGAGGATAAAGCTGGATTTCCGTCGCCATTCGATGCGATGAGAGCGATCGAAGGGGCCGACAAACGCGTCGGGCTCTGTATCGACGTTGGACACACAGCACGCGCCGGAGTTGATCCCGCCGATTCGATTATCAAGTGCCAAGACCGACTTTATGATGTACACATCAAAGATATCTCCGCACTTGGTGACAAGAACACTCCAATCGAAGCAGGTCGCGGAATACTCGATTCAAAAGCTATCCTAGCAGCCTTGTTAAAGATCAAGTACCAAGGGTTAGTTGGCTTCGAGTACGAGAAGGATGGCAAAGATCCGGTTCCGGGACTCGCCGAGTCGGTAGGTTACAATAAAGGGCTATTGGTTGGGCTTAAGTAACAATTAGTTCTGAGTTCGTACTTGAAGAAAAGATTCGAAGATGAATGACCCTATCGCCCTGTTTATCACTTGGCCTACACATGGCACATGGCTTCTCGGTGACGATCGGGGATGGGTTGAACTTACGCACGGATGGCAACTTCCACCATCGTCGCGGGACTTAGAATCATTGTCCCGTATGAAAGATGACGTTTGCCTTTTTAGTACAGCAGAATGCAGACTTGTCGAAAAACAGATCGTCGAATCATGCAAGCATCGACGATGGACATTGCATGCGATCAGCTGCCGAAGTAACCACATGCATCTGGTCATTCGTGCGATCAATACAAGCCCCAAGCAGATCCGAGAAGCTCTGAAGGATTGGACAACCCGTCGACTGAAAGAACATTCAGATCAAAATCGAGATCAATGGTGGGCAGAACGAGGTAGCGTCCGCTGGATATCAGATCTGGATGAACTCAAGCTCGCAAAGCAGTATGTCAACTCGACGAAAGAGTTCGAGCAAAAACCTGACAGTCAATCTGCCACAACTATCTAAAGCGAATCTCAATGGGCTTTACCGAAAGGTATCGCTGTATTCATAAAGGAGGGCGACGTGACCCCGCCTCCAGATTGATTTGCGTTCATAGGTTTTGTTATCGACGATTCGATTTCGGCTTTCATCTGTCTAAGATAATCGACTTCTAGAATTGGATTCCATTTCGTCAGAATCGTATTCACGTAGCTCTGTTTCAACGCGGCCAAAAGATCTGACATTTTTCCAATCGCAATCGCTTGTCTATCGTTTGCTTGAGCAAGTGACGGGTTGCTTTGAATAACCCTTCGAGCTTGTTCAATAGTTGGTTCAGCGGCAAGCAACACCCAGAAGATAATGGCCGTCGATACGCTTGTGCTCGCCAAGCCCAAGAGAAATCCCGCTCGATGATCACATGCTTTGAAAGTTTCGTTTCTTCGAAGTAACGCACCAACCACTATAAAAACAAGCGTTACAACTGTTCCCGCCACGAATCCAGAAATCATAAGCTCTGTCGATTGATCTACTGATTGTTTCCACTGACTCTCGATATAGGGCATTAAACGCTCCGCCGTAGGTTCTGCGAACGCATAACCAGCATAGAATCCGACTGATGAAGCAAGAGTTCGCCACATGCCCCAAAGATATCCAACAATTCCACCAATCAAGACTGCAACAACCGTCGACAAAGCGACCCAATCTTTGACCGACCAACAATGAACCGCGACGAAGCCGACAGCAAATAAAACTATTACCCACAAAATGTTTGTAATCGGAGAACTTGATTCAGAATCTTTCATGTTCGTAAAGCCTTCGATCGGCAGAGAATACAGGACGATAAAATGTATCTGTCGTAGCCCCAACGGTTACTGCGGATACGGTAGGTTACAGAATTGCGTACGCGAATTACGATCAAGAAAACCAGCGGCACAAACAGATTAACCTGCATAACTGGCACAAAACAGGACGGCAAATTTGGACTGCGACAACTTTGGAGTGCTCCGTCTCGGCGGAGCTTTAAGACTTATCTCTCGGTAGTCAATCTAAAAAGTCTTTGCTAACCAAACGGTTCAGTTGTCACGCGAGAGTCTTTTTTTTCGGTACATTGCTCCCCCGAAAGCAGTGACAAGTCACAGCACAGAAAAGGATCAGCACTCCAAATTTGGAGTGCGCCGCTTCGGCGGAGCTTTAAGACTAATCTCTCGGTCACCTATCTTAGAGTTCTCTGTAAACCCAGTGACACCCCATCATATAAGCATTCGCATTTAAAGCGACTCGGTTTTAGCGTGTTTCCATTTGTAGATTTCTCATTTGTGCGATTGGTATTGGACACGGAGGACGCGGGCGACACGGAGAAGACTTTGAAACGCGGTGAGTGGGTTCGGTTTGTGCTTCTCAGAAGGACAAAGACAATCACACTAAAATCCGTGTCGTCCGTGCCTTCCGTGTCCCAACAACGACCACCCGATCACCCGGGGACACGCACAAAATCCGTAGGCTACAACTTTGCTTGCTATTGTTTTGGCTTTGTCTTCACTTGCTCGAGTCGCAATCAACAGACATTTAGCAAGCAAATCTGATCGACCCGGTTTGCGAGTGTCCACTTCGCCCCCTTCCTTACTTGTTCAACCACTAGTTGCCTTTCGCCATTGCAGAACTCCCAACAATGAGACAACGAATAACACTAGCAATGCAATCCCCAAAAAGCCAAAAGACGGGGTCTGTGTTCGGAAATAATCACGCCGATAATAGCAGGGAATGTTCTGAAGTACTTGTTGCTGTTGGCTGGAGAGCTGAATTAGCCGGGGAATCTCGAATGGTGAAATTTGATAAGTTCCCTCAACGGTACGTTCAATTGTTAGGTGATCCGTAGTGCAGAACAAATGACGAGATGAGATCGTAATCGACTGACCCGTTACAGTGACGCTTCTTTGGTCCTTTGTATCTCCTTGGAACCAAACGGTTGGACGCAATTTAGTTTTCAGGACTGATGCTCCGATGGTGTCCAGCGTCAAAGCGAGCGGCGCCCCAGTGTTATTAGTTGGATTTTCTGAATGGAAAAGTTTGGCCCCCTCCAAAATCAGTTTATCGTTTTGAAAAACAAACAGTTTTTCTTCAAATGTAGTATCATGGTCGCGTTTCAATCGCATTGAGTAGGGGTCAAACGAAAACCCGAGACTTTGAATTGATTTCGGCGGAGAAATAGCGGTTAAAGCGAGATCATCAATGCTCTCTTGTTTAATTCCCCAGAAACCATTCGCAGCGTATAGTTTCGGTAAGCTATATCCTAATCGATTTTCCGCTTTTCGATTGAACAAAAGCATGTCGAGGGTTACACTCGCCGTTCTCATCAAAACCAGAATATTACCGCGTATACGCTTCTCACCCAAGCGAAGTTCTTCCGATTCTGGTTGGAAGCCGTCCACAAAAACCCATGTGGTTGCGGCTAGTCGGGCTTTCAGTGACGGCATGGTTCGTCCGATTTGATCATATTCATCAATCGAATTGTATGCGTACTCATCAACTCCAACTGCGATGAGCCTTTTGTCGAGAAGCAAATACGCTCTATCTTTCTCAGTCCACGCGGCGTTACAGAACATGATAGGCGCACTGAAAACAATCAGCCAATACGCAAGGAGCAATCGATTAAGGTTGATCGCTATTCTGCTGAACCTCATCGACTCGAGTCCACGGAGAGATGACAGTTATAATGAGTTTGTGAGAGTGAGTTACTTCGGCCTATAGAGGTCTGGAGGACCACTTGAGTTGTGGTACTGCAAAATGACATTCATGGCTGGCACCTATCGGATTCCCTACTTATTACACCGAGGAAACCATGCGATGGTATCGTGCAATCGCTGGAGTGCCGTTCATACCTCATCAATCCCTGATGCGCGTCCGATTTTCACGGCGCGATCGTCGGACATCCAATACGATAACCGACCGGGTGACAGCCCCGCAATTACACCGTTGGCTTTTTGCAACTCATTCGACCGGCAAAGTTCAAACCCAGAGAACTTCTGGCTACGCAAAAATCTAGCGACTCTGTCCGTCACAAAAATAAATCTGGGCATTGGCCAAACGATAAAAAAGTCACTGCCATCCCAGTTGGCATCGTCAATCAGCATGTTTGGATCTGTAACGTCAGAATAGCGAGCGTGCTGACACGTATTACAGTACTCAATTCGTTTAACACCAGATTCAGGAGGGGCAAGCCCTGCCCAGCCAGTAACTAAGAACTCCCAAAGCTTTGGCGGCGCATCGATACCGCGTGCAAATTTCGCTTGTACTGGTCGAACTTCAAAACCACTGAACCCCTGATCTCGGAACGAAATCAAGACTTTGTTATCGATTAGACATTCGCTATACCAAGTCCAAACGAAGTTTTCGACTTTACCTTTTGGAATCTCCACCGAAATTGGTGTAAGTCGTCTACCTGCTCTCTGATGCCCTTCGTCCACAGAGCAGACGACTTGCTCAAGGTCCATTTCTTCATCATTCCATTTCGCAAGACGCGAAGTTGACGAAGTTGGTTGAAGCCTCCAAAAACGGGATTCGTACATCATGTTTACTCCAATCCAAAGTCATTGCGCATTTTTGCGAGCTGTTCTGAGATTTGCTGCTTGGTAGGGTTCGCATTCCCACCGAAGAACTCTCTCCAAACTCTATTCCAGTTGCCACCGCTGTTCGTGTGTAGGCCACCAGGATTAAGTCGGTGAGTTGCCTTATCAAGTGCGATAATGTAATCGTCGAGATCGTCAATCCCGACTCGCTTAAACTGCTTCGCAAACTCGCGTGGCAGTTGATGGTGCTTTTCGATGATTCCAGTAAGTCCCTTAACTGGGGCAGATTTACTTAGATTTTTCGCGGCATCTGCTATATCGTCAAGTTTGGTTACCGCATTTAAACTTCCCTTTACTGCGGCCTTGCCGCCGGGGAGGAATGATGCTCCAAAACCTATGGCGGCCATAGCCCGATTGGCCTCCTCACCAGCGACGAAGTCATATCCCTCGGTAAACTCCATGCCAGATTTCAACGTACTGACACCGGGCACTAAGTCTAGACTGGTTGATGCGTTCTTTCGCGAGAAAAAGTTGGTCAAAAACGACATCGTCGCTGCCCCGGCAATTTCGAGCGAACTGTGTCGTGATTCCGAGAATTTGGGGAGGTTCGGATTCACCGAAACGACGTCTTTCGGCGATTCTCCCGCAGAAACCGCTTCGATTGCTTGATTGGCTGAGTCATCAATCACGTCTGCGCCGCTTGTTCCGCCGTAGCTGACATCACCGATCACGGCGTCGACGTTACGACCGCTTAGTCGTTCGCCGGGGGAGAATGTTTCCTCGTTTCCCGAATTGTCTTCATTGGAATCATCGTCGTCCGAATTATCTGAGTCGTCGGAAGGTGCTGTCGGTGATGTTCTTGGGTCCGGTGGGCTTGGGGAGATTGGTGGGCCGCTGTAGGGGCCGTAGGTGCCGTCGGAGTCGCTCTGGTCGATGTCTTCTTCTGTGTTAGTCTCGTAGAATTTTTCTGACGAGCCGCTGTCGGTGATTGTCTCCTGTTCGCCGTTGTTGTTTTTCTCAGTGGTACTTGTAAAAGAGTCGCCGGTTCGGCCATGGCTGCTACCGGTAGAAG
>JANODQ010000354.1:0-2038 GCA_031412775.1 Pirellulaceae bacterium
TTCAAGCCTGGTAAAGGAAATGCTCTGTACCGCTGCCGATTAAAGAATCTTGTCCGCAACACAATGTTGGACCGAACACTCAAAGGTGGTGACGAACTGGAAATTGCTGACATCGAGGAAATCGACACGGTTTTCCTTTACAAGCAAACTGACACCTTCGTGTTCATGGACAGCACCAGCTACGAGCAATACGAACTGACCGAAGGCCAAGTCGATGAATATTGGAAGTACCTTACCGAGAACCTTCCTGTGAGCATGCTTTTGTTCAATGGGAATCCAATCACGCTCAGCCCACCTTCCCATGTAGAAATGAAAGTCGTCGAAACCGAACCTGGCACCAAGGGCGACACGGCGACAAGCGTTACGAAGCCAGCCAAGGTAGAAACCGGTGGCGAATTCCAAGTGCCTGGATTCATCAAGGAAGGCAACGTGATCAAGATCGATACGCGAACCGGTGAATACGTAGAACGCGTTAGTATCTAGCACGTCGCACAGGGAACGTTAATCGTTTTCCTGAGCCGCGAGCGCTAGCTCCGGGTTCCCCCCCGGTGATTTTTGCGTCTGTTTTGTTGTTCAATCTGTTTTAGTTATTGTCGCCGCGCGTCACCCGTGGCTGGCGCTATCGGCTTTACCATCTTCCAGAGCCTTGCGCGGTTCGTAGTATCTGCTCGGCTTCAGCGCTGATGGCATATTCTAAGCTTGGTTGATTCAGTTCCAGAAACACTTGATATCGTTGCAGTTGATTGGCGCTGTCGATAACCGGAGCGAGATTGACTTGGAGTACGCTCGTGACACGATTATTCCATCGGGTCGTGTAAAGATAGCCGCCGAGTGTTTGCTCGGGCTTGAGCTGGTAGTACTGAGTCATCAATTGAATAAGCGTTGATGGGTCGCCCATCATGCCGGTCATTTGAACGCGTCGCAGCGATTGCTGACGATCAAAGAAGTACGATAACGACCCTGCGATGTCGGTCGGCATGATACCGGAAACAAAGGGGACTCGCATCCCATCGAATTGGGTTTCGGACAAGACTGTAGTGATGCGCTGAAATCGCTGCATGAGTGCGGCGGGTGTCATATCGAAGCGTAGCACTTCACGAAAGTCGTAGACCGGTCCAACCGTTGTGGTGACTACACCATTGCTAGAGACAAAGCTGCCTGTCGCGGAAGCGGAACCGTAGGGCACCAGTTTGTTTTGCTCGGGGGCAAAGTTACTCGGTGACAATGAAGGTGACGATGTGGATGCAAGCGATGCTGCTGTACTCGATTGGAGTGCCGGTTGATAGCTTTGAGCAGCGACCGATTGGTTTGTCGGTGCAGGTTGGCTTGCAGGAGTGGAACCGTTTACAAAAAAGTAGGGGCCGGCGAACGATGCGCCGACCAACCCAAGAATACCCATTGGTTTTTGTAGAAGCGATTCAGACATGGCGCGGACCTGTTCGGAAGATGATAATCGCAATTAAGTCTCTATCTTTCAAGATTCAATTGCTGCAAACTTATCGACCTCCTTGCCGTATCCAGTGTGTTTCGACCAAAAGCGCGTCCAACTTTTGCTGTTTTTTACGAACCCGCACAATACACAAAGATCGAACAACCCTCCTGTGGAGCCTGTCGCCTTTACGATGGGGTAGTAGGCAACGTACTGCATCATCGGTACTGCGGAGAACGCGCGATGCTAAAGCGTTATCAATTCACAGCGAATTCCACTCGCGGCGTATTGAAGAACTTGCGAGTCAGCAACACCTGCTGCGACTGCATCTTTGAGTGTTGCGAATGATTCGACGTTACATGATTTCAAGAGCACGCAGCGGTTGGACTGAATCACGCTTGCAAGAAACATGGCCAAGGTATCACTTGTCGTTTGCCAACCGATTTCCGGTAACAGAATTTCGCATTCAAACAATCTACTCGGATCTTTTTCGTAGGAATTGATGCTATAAAAGCTTGGGATGCTTGTGAGAACCAGTTCTGCTCGTTCTTGTTGTTGGGCGTCACCACTAGGGTGGGGTGATGAAAAGGGCATTTTTCCTGAGCCGTA
>JANODQ010000355.1:0-3031 GCA_031412775.1 Pirellulaceae bacterium
ACAGAGATTGTTAATCGAAAAGTATAATATTCGAAACAGTCGAATGAGAGGATAGAACGTTTTTCAACCAATCCATTCACTCATTTCAATGATCGCGTGATGTTAATCGAATCTAACCAGCAATTGTGTCGGCTAACTTACTACAGCACCGCAGAACCGTGCCTAGATCTTTCGGAGCTCAGTGCGATATTAACAACAGCAGAGGATAAAAATACTCAGAACGACATTACCGGGGCACTCGTATTCGCTGATTGTCGTTTTGCACAAATTTTAGAGGGCCCGCGTTCTGCCGTGTCGAGTACCTTTCAGCGCATTGTCTTAGACGATCGCCACTCTACGGTTTGTTTAGTGGAATTTATCGAGTGTGCCCAGCGAATTTTTGCAAACTGGTCAATGAAGCATCTTAGGGTCCAACGAAAGTTTATGGAGAAAAGCGACGACAGGGGAACTTTTGCACCTGAGTATTTCAATTCGCACGAACTACTTTCGATGTTCGTCAATCTATACGAACAAAGTTTGCCGTAGTGATCGATTAAGAGAACGCGACATTATATTTGAAAGGTGCATTACGGATCATGGTGCGTTATTTGTCGGACTGGACACCCGCTGCTTCGATAGCGTTGACCCAACTGCCAGAGCGCAACCCCCTCCCCGAGCTGACCCTGTTATGGGAACGTCTGAGAGAACTCTCATTTTGAAAAACTTTGTTTGCAAGAACTTCCGGTGTTTCAGTCCGGTCGGCTCGGTCCTTCATCATGGGCCTTAACGCAGAAAAGTCGTTTAACAGAAGATTGCCTCGAAACGGACTAAAACATCACGATGCACCGAAGCGGTTTTCAACGAGAGTTGATCGAATCGCAATCTCAGTTCCGCAGCTCGCACTTCACGATGATGAAGTCTTTCGTCTCGCGTTATCGCTTTTTCTGATCCGATCTAGTTTTTGCACAGGACGATATGGATTAGTACCGATTGGCCTAAATTTTCCCTTTCATGCCCCGTCGAAGCAGTAAGCCCTCGCTGGAAAAGGAGTTGACCATTTAGGAAGTAGAGAAGGTACTGGCCGCTTGCAGGTTTTGCATACTACTGCTTTTGCAATGTGGGACCTAATGCTGATTCAATTACCCACCGACTTTAAAGCCAAGATTCCGTCGCCTCGATATTTAGTGCAAGTTCACGCAAAAAGAGGGGAATCCTACTGAAACTGTTTTATTGCTTGAGATCGAAGTTACATTACCGAACAGGATTCAGTACATTCTTCGGTAATTTTCGCCTGAAATTTTTAACGCGGAACTCGCGACTAGATTACCTGGGGCACTTAGAGAGTAGATCAAATGGTTTTTTTTACGTCCGATGGACCCTATTGCGGTGCGAACAACGGTCGATTGGTCTCGTTTTCAAGCGATTCGCAGGCAGCTCACCTAACAAGTGGACCATCCGCGACAGGCGTGCCGTTTCTTGACTTCTTTACAGGTGGTGGCTCTTACATGCCACGCGCACACTGTATGGTCGATCAATCTGGGGCAACCGACTGGCCATGGGTCGTCGCTCTGATCTTCCTATCTTGCTGCACGATCGGCTTATATCTGCGTATCTTTGTTTTTTGGATGCACTCTTACTTTGGAGAAGAAAAACGGGATCGAAATCAAAAGCTATTTGAACTTGCAATAATGTTTTTGTTTTGTGCCCTTTGCGGCTACGCCATGTCGGTCCTAAGTTTCATCTGGCCAGCCTATCGTCTGCTCGCCCTGATGTTGATTGTGCTGAATATTTTCACATTGAAATTCTGCCATGGACTATCAAGGTTCCGGACAGTTTTTTCAGCAAATAGACTTGAGCGTGAGAAGAGAGAAGAACTGATTAATCGTGCGTCTGAGCTCGAAGAAGTCGTCGCGACCAGGACACACGAACTTCAAGAGGCGCGTTTTCTAGCAGAATCATCTAACAATAGTAAATCCGAATTCTTGGCAAACATGAGTCATGAGATACGAACGCCGATGACTGCAATTTTGGGTTTTGCAGATCTGCTCGAAAGCGATTTTTCCAAAGACGCCTCGCAGACCACCCATGCAATTCAGACGATTCGATCCAATGCAAATCACTTGTTAGCAATTATCAATGATATCCTGGATATGTCGAAGATCGAAGCGGGAAAGATGATAGTCGAGGAAATCGATCTTTCCCCATCGCAGATCGTAGAAGAGGTGGTCTCGCTGATGCGACCTCGCGCAATCGGAAAAGGTGTGGATCTTCAATTAATCTACGAGACAGCGATTCCGGCAAGGATCAAATCCGACCCCACGCGATTGCGTCAGATTTTGCTCAACTTGATTGGGAATGCGATTAAGTTTACGGAGGTTGGAGGCATCATCGTAAACACAGCATTTCAAAAAGACTCCGGGCAGATGTGTTTTCGCATTGTCGATACAGGCATAGGAATGTCCCCCCAACAACGGGACTCTATAGCTCGATTTGATGCCTTTTCACAAGCGGATGGTTCTACGGCAAGGGAATTTGGCGGTACTGGTTTAGGGCTGCGCATCTCGAACTCCTTTGCTACCATGCTCGGTGGGAGCATCCATATCGAATCAACGCTTGGCAAAGGCAGTATCTTTACGCTGACCGTTTCTACGGGTGACATTGCGGGAGTGGAACTCATCGAAATCGAAAAGATTCCCCAACAATTGGAAGTACAGCCCGGCCAAGCTGAATCCGATAACCCGGATAAGTCTAGTGAGACACGACGTCTGTCCGGATTGCGAATCCTGCTTGCGGAGGATGGTCCGGATAATCAGCGTCTGATTTCATTCCATTTAAAGAAATCGGGAGCAAGCGTCACCATCGCAGAAAATGGACGCATCGCGGTCGAGCAAATCGAGAAAGCCACTGCTCCCTTCGATGTTGTATTTATGGACATGCAAATGCCCGAGTTAGACGGTTATGCAGCGACCAGATATCTTCGCGAAAGTGGGTATAGGCTTCCAATCATTGCGTTGACGGCTCATGCTATGGAAAGCGATCGTCAAAAGTGCAT
>JANODQ010000356.1:0-4937 GCA_031412775.1 Pirellulaceae bacterium
AGGCGTTCAGCGCGTCATCCGTGGCTAGCGCCATCGGCTCAGGAAAGGCGTTCAGCGCGTCACCCGTGGCAAGCGCCATCGGCTCAGGGGTTGTTAGACGGTCTAGTTCGTTGAGATTCTCTTCGATACGCGTTTCAATAAGAGAATCGTTTGACACATCATTCAACGATGTATCTGACGCATCCGATGACGAGCCACCGAGCGAACTATCGGGAGGATCCATGACGGCAGTTTGACTGGACTGCGATGCATTGGTTGCCGCGTTGCCTTGTTCTTGCTGCAGCGAGGCGAAGACGTTTACTAAATCGGCAGTCGTAGTGGGGGCTGCGGCTGCGAGGGGGACCTTTCCAAGAAAGAGATCGAAAACCGCTTGCGCCTCTGGGCTAAAATTCAGTTCGATGTTGTCCGGGTCGATCTGCTCCCCGCCACCGCCGAAATCAAAGATCGCTGCGAAGGGGCTAGCGCTGTACATGATGCGGTCGTCGAGTTTAATGCGTGGAACCGAGAATGGCTTCCTTTTCTTCTTATCGGGCAATGGAAAAATGGGTTCCAACATCCAGAGATGAAGTCGGTACAAGGCCTTCCAAGCCATTGCGCGACTGCGTTGGATGAACCCTAAGCACTTCTTGGCAAAGCTGGTGCGTACCACCACCGTGACCGGCAACTGAGGCGTAGCCATATCGGCACCCCCAGTTGGGTTTACGGTTGGGTTCCGTGGGTTATCAGAATTGTTATCCGGACGGACAGTCACCGAGGGACCTCAACGGGCAAGAGAGAAGTACAAATCAAAACCCGATCTCGCGGTCACAAATGGCTAGATCGAATCTAATTGGGTCTATCGGCCCTATGGCAAAGAGATCTGTTTGGGAAGTCTCTGCCGCTTGGGTAAAAAAGCCACTCTAGAAACGATAGCTCGGATCTTGTCGGATATGCGACCCGCCGGATCACTTCTTCGATGTGCAAGTTTATGCACGCGAAGTGGATCTAACGGATGTAAGGATTAACGGGCAGGTGGGAAGTTGCTAGTTGCTAGTGGCTAGCAGGTCGTAGATAGTACGTAGTAACTAAAAGTAGGCAAACGAGGCGGAGCCTCTGGTGAGAGGAGGTTCTAGGCGGAGCTTGTAACCAGAGGGACCCCAAAAGCATTGTCGATGGGGGGACTGGCACGGGAAGGAAACCAGCGATAAACTTCTGTAAGTCGAGGTGAGGCTCTTTTACCTAATTCGAGTTTACGCGAAGACACTTTTTGTAATTCTTTAAACCCGGCAAACGCTGGGTTTTTTTGTAGCTCCACAATTTTATTTCCATCGCGTTACTGGTGATCGAGTATTTGTGACGAGTCATCCCATTCATTCGTTGAAGCTTTATAGACAACTTCGGTAAAAACTGTGGGATCTGGTCACGACTTACAATTTCTTAAAACAAATACGCAGATCGTACCCCTCGGTGATCGCATCGCGACTTGGAAGTGTTCACTGCATTCCGGGCAAGCCACCTCCTATATCGCGAGCGTGAACCGCGATTACGATGACATGTCTAGACATGCATCGTCAGAGACGCTGGTAGAGCTTCGCCTGATGCGTTCGTACTGGGCGAAACAGATTCTAAATGACCTACTGAAGCCACAGATTTTGCAATCTTATTCTGGCGGAGAATTTAAAGATGCGATTCAATTGCTAATGCAAGTTCGATGCTTCATTACAAAGCAGGCGACTGACTTGCTCGTGGAGACCAACACTCGTATCGGCGACAATGAAAGCGCGGTACGACTTTGCGAGTTGCTTGCAGACTTTGGCGATCCAGCTTCCGCAAGAGTTGTAATCAGTGACTTGGACTCGTCAGGAAAGTGCCTGCGTAGATTAGGGCCACCCGTGAACACCAGTTTTCGCCCGATTCGCAAAAGTCGCCGAAGCTTTGATTCTAGTAAATGGCTTCATGATAAGTCCATGAGCGAAGTCGAATTTGTTAATGGCAATCCGGATCACATTCGCATTCGTGGAATCGAACTTCGCTCTGGCGACATGGGGATTGTCGAATTAAATCATCCAGGTGACGGGATTCTTGAAAGCTTTTTAGTTAACCCGGGTTTAGCACCTCATGCGATGCTTTATGTAACTCGCAGAATTCGCGACGCACACAATAACATCCTGTTCCAGCCTTCGCTTCTTGAGATCTATGAAGGGGGATGGCGAAGCGTACCTGTGACGACTGGTTTATCGCCGCACTTTTCGTGGTACTCGGAATGGGTTCGCCCACCCGATCTTCCCGATACCGTCGGTGAGATGCTCAGCAAAGCACTCGACGGGATGGAAACAATTGCGTTTGATTTTCAATCGCGGCGTGTTCCTCGTGGTGGATTATTCACTCCTGAATTTGGCAATCCATCCGCTACCTGTACGAACCTAATCAGAATTCCCTTCGAGCGATCAGGCATAGACTGGCTACCCTACGACACGACGCCCATCTCACCGGGTGCACAAGTAAACCTAGCCAAGATCGGGATTCATATACCCGAGGGTATCCATACACCAACAAATATTCTTCGCTCGAAACACTTCAAGAAGGTTGGTATCGTTGATAATGGTTATCCAGAATGGTCGCTTGCGCAGCAAATGGTTAATGGACGACCAGAACACATCGATTCCATTGGGGGTATGATTTCTCAACGAGAAGTCTTGCTTGAAAACCTTCCAAATTGGCGCAGCATTGGAAGCTGGCGGAGCGCGTGCGAGGCCGCGAAAATCTCGGTCGCGCAATCGAGTGGGATTTTTGGAAGCATCGCAAGGAATTCGTTTGGCTACAAAAAAGAAGCGATCCCTTCCTCGGCTTCAGACACAACAATCGCTTTTTATCTTCGAAGCGAATTCGTCTCTTCCGACATCACGCGAAACATTGTCTATCCGGCTCTAATGCAATGGCTCTTGCAAGGTGGCTCGTATCGCCTTTCAGATCTGCGAGTAGAACCGGCCTTTCGCTCGCTCCTTCAAAACGCAATTCGCAAGAGCGCTCTGGAACGCGAAGGTTGGTACGGCCCGCGAATGACTCTTTAAAACCTACGAATGGAATTGCGAAGTGAATCACTCGCATGTCCAGTTACGCAGCGGGCGGTGTTAGCAAGAGACCGATCTTCGCTAAATCTCCAACAATATGTTTGGCAATACTCAAAGCCACATGGTTTGGATTGAGATCAAAGCTATTGGAGTTTAATTTGATGTCTAGCAATCCTAGCGTAATCAGTAATTTTACCTCGTTGGCGATTCCATTGATGTCGCGAGAGCCATCCAAGAATGGAATCACTTGCCTGTGCGTTTCAGAAACCGTAATGATTTCATGCCGAAGATTAGTCACAAGCTTGTTCGCGCGAGCTTGTGTTCGTGCCCACGTTGTTACAGTTGGATTGCCGTCGATTTTCGTCGTCAACCGATCTTCGTCAAACCGGAATTCGATGTATCCAGCCAACATCCATTCGACCATCGTTGCCATCAAGTCATTCTTATGAAAGTTACCGCTTTGCAAATCCGATAGCGAGTGTTTCTCAATTTCTGAGTACAATTCATCAACCGATAACGAAGCTGGAAATGCGTCGCCAATTACCTCCATAATTGCATGACTAATCGGCTGAGACGTTGTCATTATCTGCTCGCCGAGTGCTCTGTAGCTCTTCACTCTAGATGCGTTCGAATTTGAATATTCCTTTACTGGATCGACAGGGGTAAATTTGCCAAGCACACGGATACCATTGACATTCGCTTTGCCCAAGTTGCGTGAAATGGTTTGTCCCTGGTGAACTAGCAATGTTTGACGGAAGGTCCGACCTGCAATACAGTCAGCATAATGAGCACTTTTAATCGGATCACCAATAGAATCTAACTTCTCTTTCGTTTCCGTAGGCAACGTACCATTCCACATTACTGAAAGGTTCGATTCACCGAGGTATTGCAATCCATGTTTGGTTGCATCAGCAATGAAGTCTTCGAAGAAAAATGCATTGTTGTATTCCTCCAAATGCTCATGAAATAGATACGTGTCAGGCTGCTTGGAGAGCATTTCGGCCTCACCACGCAAGTACGTCGCGTGAGAGGTATTTCGATTCTGATTCGCTTCAACTAAGAAACCTAGTAAGGCCCTAGCCTGCTCAATTTTCTTGAGCGGGCTTTCAATATCCCGAACGTGCCTGAGTAACATCTCGCGGATCATACCTCGGAAGTACCATCCGGGCATGGTGTTGTAACTAATGTAAGCCACGCCGTTCTCGGAAAGATTTTGAGACGACACTTTCAGGATGGCTTCACGAACAAATTCAGGTACCCAAGAAAAAACACCGTGGCATATGATGTAGTCGAACTTTCCAAATTCCGGCGTGATATCGGCGACACTACCCTGTTTGATCTGGACGTTTTTCAGTCCTATCAACTTATTGGCAATGACCGCATCATCGACTTGAACTTTAGAAAGCTCAATCCCAACGCAAGTCGAGTTCGGAAATTGACTCGCGACTGGCAAAAGATTTCCGCCACCGGCACAACCAATCTCAAGGATACGAGCACGCTCCGGTGGAATGGGATTTAAACCAAAAAGCCGAGCTACCGAATAAAGCCGGTCTGGATGCGATGCCGCAACGGGATAACTTGGGTAAGGAACCTCATCATAAGTACACCCCAAAGTAACAGCCGATGGGACCGTAACAACATCGTTTGGCGATTGAATTTGCGACATTAGGATCTTCCTTAGAGTACATGAGAGACGGCTCACCTACATATCGGCGAGACTTAAACAAATCATCAGAAAGAGCGATGATTTTATGAAACTTGATCGGAATAATCGTTATGGTAGATTCCAATGACGAGCGTACTCTGTGGCACAGGCTTCCTGCCTGTGTTTTCGCACTTCAGAGGCTGGAAGCCTATGCCACATTGACAGCTATTCGACAAAATCTG
>JANODQ010000357.1:0-6672 GCA_031412775.1 Pirellulaceae bacterium
CCGTGGCTAGCGCCATCGGCTCAGGATTCATCATTCGAAGGACTTCGAGGCTTACCTTTAGAACACATCCAAGATGAATTGGTGGCCCGAGTGGTAGCGTTGCTTCTCTGGGTAGTAGTTATGCCACTGACGATTGTAGACAGGTATCTGCATTTCTTGCGGATAACGGTGGTACAAGCTATCGCTACTGCGGAAGTATTCGCTTCCGTAGAAGTTTTGTGGATAGTAAACATAGGGGTAATGCTGGAAGCGATTAAAATCGCGAGCTCCCTGATTGTTTCCCCATGCTTGCCCGTAGGCTTGAGGTTGCTGTGCCGAGGCTGCTGAAATTTCGAATGACTGTGCTGCAACGACGCACAAGACCGAGAGCGCAAATAACCGAAGCATGAACACTTCCCCCAAAAGCCACATTGGGCCAGACTGAGAAAACAAAACTGACGTATCTCAGAATTTACTATCGGAATCCGTACAACCTGCACTCAAGGAAAAATCGGCACCGATTTTGGGTTGTTGGTCTCAGGCATGATTGAACAGCCCGACCAAACGGCCAAACAAACTTCATTAATTTGCTTCTTATGACTCAAAGGCGTATACTCATTGGATATACATCTTGCCCATTGTCGTCGCGATAGATTTTCAGGTAACGTTTATGGAAGTCCAGTTTTCAAAGTGGGGTAACAGCCTCGCGCTTCGAATTCCAAGCAAGGTTGCTGAAGCCTTAGGAATTGGGCCCGGAAACATGGCCGATCTAGACTTGCACCGAAATAGAATGGTGATCACGCCGCGAACCGGCAAACTAAAGCTAGACGAATTACTGAGCCGGATCACACCTGAGAACTTGCACTCGGAATGTTCTGGAGGAAAAGCGGTTGGTGCTGAGGTCGCTAGCGAATGACTTTCATTCCAGACCGAGGCGACGTGATTTGGATCAACTTTGATCCGCAAGCTGGACGCGAGCAAGCTCAGCATCGGCCTGCTCTGGTTCTCTCGCCAAAGGCCTACAACGCAAAGACCTCGCTTTGCGTTCTTTGTCCGCTAACCAGCCAGACCAAAGGATACCCCTTTGAAGTGATCGTTCCAGGCAAAACACTGAGTGTAGTACTGGCGGATCAAGCTAAAAGCATGGACTGGCGGGTTCGCAAAGCAAAAATAAAAGGGCAGGTCGACGCGGATGTACTAGCCGAAGTTCTGGCAAAATTGCAAACACTCATCAACTAAATTCGCCAGTCGGGTTTTCCAGTCGGGATTTATGGATAAGCCTTTATCGGCCGGTCGGTGACCGGTGAAAGTGGACGTGCTTCCAGGAGCCGCCCGAACGTTGCCAAACCCGAGTTTCTTCCATCGCGGCGGTGATAGGCGCTCCATCGCGAAGCTTTTGAGTCAGCCTCACGTAGGCGATTACTGCAACATCGCCCATGATTCGAATGTGTGGGGCGACGATCGTGGACTGAATTGGAGAATCTCCGCCACCGGGCAACTTGAAGTAGAAATGGTGAAAATCGAGTCCATCGACCAAATTCCCGACCGCCTCGGGCTCAAATGCGGTAAGTGACGGATCGCAAAGTTCAACATATGTCTCCCAGTCGCCGCTGGTGGCTGCCATTAGAAGCTTTTGTGTCAGCTCCAAAACCTGGTCACGATCTGAATCAATCGACATAATACGATAGTTTTCCTGTCATTTTGTAAAACCGAGTGCGATCGCCTGAACGTCCTAATTTGGACCACGCTCTAGTTTTAACCGGACTAGGGGTATGCGGACTAGTGGCAGATGGAATCGCAGCCAAAATCGTCCTTCGAGTTCCTCGATCTAGCGTCAATTCGACCGCGTGAAAATGGGAACTCCTGGAAAAAGGGGCGAAATATAGGTCGCGAAAGAGAAATTCAAAATCCGTATCGCAACAAGCCTTGCAAGGTCGACCGTTTACCGGCTACACTACGCGGCTCGCTAAAGAGCAAGCTTGGTCTCGGCATTTGTCCAAAGAGTGTCCAGCTTATGTCATATTACGATGTTTTGATTGAGGAGACGGCTTCATGCCGCGTTTGCTAGGGGTTGATATCCCGAATGATAAACAAATTCAGATATCGCTAACATATTTGTACGGAATTGGTTCTCACACAGCACGAGAGTTGTGCGTCAAGACCCAGATCGACCCGACCAAAAAGGCTCGGGATCTGGATGAAGACGAATTGAGCCGTCTGGCCTCGTTGGCAGAACGCGATTACACGGTCGAAGGTCCTCTTCGCCGCCAAGTCGGTCAAAACATCCATCGTCTTCGCGAAATTAAGTGTTATCGCGGGATGCGACACCGAGCTGGTCTGCCAGTTCGCGGTCAACGCACGCGAACCAACGCTCGAACTCGCAAGGGTCCGAGAAAGACGGTTGCTGGTAAGAAGGGCGTTAAGGACTTGAAATAGTCTTTGGCACTTGGTTGTCTATTTGTCAGTCGCTCGGATTCAACGGGTTGTTTCGAGCAGTCGCTTAAATCACTAGTAAGATATGGCATGCAAGTTTTATGCTTCGCATGTCGAGAGTCATCACTGAAGGCAATTAAATCGTGGCGAAAGCTGGAAGCAGTAATAATAACGCAGCGAACGCAAACAAGCGTCGCCGTGTCCGTCGAAATGTAACCAACGGCATCGCGTTCATCAAATCAACGTTCAATAACACGCACGTCACGATCACCGACGGCAAAGGCGATACGCTTTGCTGGGCGAGCGGTGGAACCTGTGGTTTCAAGGGCTCGCGGAAGAGCACCCCGTTCGCGGGCCAAGTAGCTGCTCAACAAGCAGCTGAGAAGGCGGCTAAGTACGGCGTAAAGGAATTGGAAGTCCGAGTCAAAGGACCTGGTTCAGGACGCGAAAGTGCAATCACCGCCCTTCAAACTGCCGGAATCACCGTCAAGCTGATTCAAGATACAACTCCAATTCCGCACAACGGATGTCGGCCTCGGAAGAAGCGTCGAGTCTAGTGGAGAATTTCTCGGCCGCTGCGACGCCTGTCGTTGCGGTGTATGCGTGGCTCGATCACCATCGAGCAAAAAGAATCGTTTTATATAACACTAATTTGGATTTGTTTTTATGAGTATGCATGTTCGTTGGCGAGGTTTGGAGCTGCCAAGTGCAGTGACTGTCGATCGTGCTTCGCTGACTGCTAACTACGGCAAGTTCACCGCTGAACCATTCGAACGAGGCTTCGGTGCAACGATTGGTAATAGCCTTCGTCGCGTGTTGCTCTCGTCACTTGAAGGAAGCGCGGTCACGCAAATCAAGATTCGCGGCGCTCAACACGAGTTCTCTTCCATCGAAGGCGTTCTTGAAGACGTTACGGATATCGTGTTGAACGTGAAAAGTCTTGTTGTTAAGAATCACAGCGAGTCGACACGCGTTATCACGGTCGAAGCAAACAAGGCTGGCGTTATCACTGGTGCGAACGTCGAAACCGATGCTGACGTGGAAATTATCAACAAGGATTGTGTCCTCGCGACTTTGACCTCCGACGTTCCTTTCATGATGGAAATGGTTGTTGAAAACGGGCGTGGGTATGTTCCAGCTACCGAACACAGCACAGGCGACCACGAGATCGGGATTATTCCAGTCGATGCGGTTTTTTCCCCTGTAACTCGAGTTCGTTACGAGGTCGAAGAAACTCGTGTCGGTCAAAAGACAAACTTCGACCGATTGATTATTGAAATCTACACAGACGGTTCGGTTGGTCCAGAAATGGCTCTTGTTGAGGCAACGAAGATCCTTCGCAAGCACCTCAACCCATTCGTTCAATACGCAGAACTTGGCAAGCAAGTTTTTGCTACGTCGCGCGGCGGTCCTGGTTCTGCTGAAGCACAGCTTGAAAACCGCTTGAACATGACAATCGCTGACTTGAAGCTTTCGGTACGTGCTAATAACTGCCTGGAAGCCGAAGGTATCCGGACGCTTCGTGATTTGGTTATCCGAACAGAAGACCAACTCTTAGAAGTCCGAAACTTTGGTGAAACGACATTGGCTGAAGTTCGCGAGCGACTCACGGCAATGAACCTTCATCTGGGCATGCGAGTGCCATCGGTTCAAAGATGATGATAGGGAATGAACCAATTACGGTAACACGATAGGTTCATCAGGAAATGCCTCAAGCATTAAAATTTAGTCAAGTCACAATTTAGTATTTTTGGATTGAATCATGCGACATATGCGACGCGGGCGAGTGCTAGGACGCTCCCCAAGCCATCGTAAAGCCCTTTTTGCCAACCTTTGTGCGGCTCTGTTCCTTACAGAGCGAGACACCTACGAAGGCGAAGCAAACATTCCTAAGGTAAAGGGTCGCATTATCACAACGATCGAAAAGGCGAAGGAAGTTCGCTCGATGGTTGAAAAATGCGTAACGATCGCCGCGAAGACGGTTGCAAGCGATGAAGCTGCAAAGGAATTCGGAACAACCGCCGCACGCAATACAGAAGCTTACAAGGCGTGGCGAAAAAGCGATAATTGGGTCAAGTGGTGTGCGGCCCGAGCCCCTGGCGTTACGGCACGTCGTCGAGTTATTTCGATGATCCGCGACAAGCAAGCAACCGCAATTTTGTTCGAAAAGATTGCCCCACGGTTCGTTGATCGTCCAGGCGGGTACACACGAATTCTGCGTCTTGCAAAGCCTCGTCTTGGTGACGGTGGTACCCGTGCGATCCTTGAGTTTGTCGGCCAAAACGATCGCGTTAAGCAAAAGGCTGAGAAGCCAGCGTTTGCTGAGAGCGCTTCGTGATTGCATTCTGACGAAAATCTCGCGGCTTGGTCCGCAGCGTTAGCAGCTTAGCAAGTGTTTTCACTTGCTAATTTTTTTGGACATAAAACAAAGCCCTTTTTTGAAGTGGCATTGGCACCGGTGGGCTTGCTCCCAACCGCTTCCCGGGATTACTGAGTCACCATATGGTTTGGCAGCGAGTTTCAATCGTTGGCGTTGGGCTGCTCGGGGGCTCGATAGGCTTGCGGCTTAAACAAGCGGAACTCGCAAGGGAAGTCATCGGGATTGGTCGCAATCCTGAACGACTAGAAGCAGCTCTTGCAAAAGGGGCGATTGATTCTTACGTGCTCCGCGATACCGAGGATTGGCCTCAGAAATTGGTCGGATCGGAACTGATCATTGTTTGCACTCCAGTTCTTGAGATTGTTCCCGTTGTTGAACAGATCGTCGAAGAGATTGGGACCGACGCTACGATTACCGACGTGGGAAGCACCAAATCGGAGATCATGACCCGATTAGAAGGGCATGCGGCTGAACTTTGTTTCGTGGGCTCCCATCCTATCGCTGGTAGCGAGAAAAGCGGTGTGGGGTCGGCGACTGCAGATCTATTGGAGGGGAAGCTGGTGCTGATGACATCCTCTCCCAATAACGCAGTCAAGCACGTTGAAAACGTAAGTGCCTTCTGGAGGTCGCTCGGGGCATTCGTTCAAGAGATATCGGCAGCCGATCATGATTCGATCCTGGCGACGACTAGCCACCTTCCACACGTGGTAGCATCGATCCTTGCTGGCGCAACTCCAAGGAACTGGTTGTCGATGACGGGAACTGGCTGGGCCGATACAACACGAATTGCGTCCGGGTCGCCGATTGTTTGGCGACAGATATTGGAAGAAAACCACGGCCCTGTCTTACACGCTATCGATAACTTTGCCACAATCTTGGGCGATTGGTCCGAGGCGCTCCGAGCGCGGGACTTTGACAAGATCGAACAGCTTTTGAACGTAGGAAAAAAGATCCGTGACGCTTTGGGAAATCGACATTCATCCGGTTGATGGTCAACCTGATTTGCTTGGTAGCGACGTGATGACCGAAGCGCGAGAGCTCGGGATCAGCGACAGCATGATTGTCGAAGCGGCCCATGGATTTCTGATTCAAGGGGACCTCGATTCGCAATCGGCTCAAGCATCAGCAATCAGGCTTCTTGCTGACCCAATCACCGAGCGAACAGTTATCGCGAAAATTGGCTCCGAATTATTAGTCACTCCGAGAAAGGCGATCGGCTCAGGTACCGTGCTTGTTCAAGTCATGCCTAAGCCAGGCGTGATGGACCCAACGGCACTAAGCACTCAGAAGGCCTTCAACGATCTCAAGCTCCATCCGGAAGCAGTCCGAACGCTTCGCAAGTATTGGATCTCCGGCATCTCTACGAGCCAGCTCGATCGGCTGTGTCAGAAGGTGCTTCATAACCCGTCAATTGAACAGTTCTTTGTTGGACCGCTTCCACTGAAGGAATTGCAGTTCGGGTCTCCCTATCAATTGAACGTCGTTCGAGTCCCGCTGAGTACGCTTTCCGATCCGGAGCTCGAGAAGCTGAGCAAGTCCGGGCAGCTTTACCTTTCGCTGACTGAGATGCAAACGGTTCAAGCACATTTCAAAACGCTTGGTCGAGAGCCAACCGAGATTGAGCTTGAAACGGTTGCTCAAACATGGTCTGAACACTGCAGCCATAAAACACTCGGCGGTCGCATCGAATACCAAGACGAAAACGGAACACGTCAGTTCAAGAGCATGCTCAAGGAGACGATCTTCGCAGCCACGCAAAAAATCCGCGCCGAGCTGGGCAAGGATGACTGGTGTGTCAGCGTGTTTAAAGACAACGCGGGTGTTGTGACTTTTGATAATGACTATCACGTTGTGTTCAAGGTCGAGACGCACAATCACCC
>JANODQ010000358.1:0-2094 GCA_031412775.1 Pirellulaceae bacterium
GAATGGCAATCCCTGCACATCCGCTTGCACTTAATGCGAATCGAAAACTCGATGAGCGAAGGCAGCGGGCGTTAACTCGATACTACATCGCCTCCGGTGTGGGTGGGATTGCTGTTGGTGTGCACACAACTCAGTTCGCTATTCGAGATTCGAAAGTGGGACTTTTTCAAACGGTGCTGGAGCTTGCTGCAGAGGAAATGAATCGCGCTTCGCGACCGCTTGTACGAATCGGGGGCGTATGTGGGCAAACATCACAGGCTTTGTCTAAGGCGGAATCGCTTTTGGAACTTGGATATCACGCCGCCCTATTGAGTCTTGCGACGTTTCCTACTGCCAGTACAGATTCCTTAGTTGCCCATTGTCGAACAATCGCAGAAGTGATGCCTGTCGTTGGTTTTTATCTTCAACCAAGCGTTGGTGGACGAATCCTTTCTTACGATTTTTGGCGTCGATTTGCCGAAATCGAGAATGTCGTTGCAATTAAGATTGCGCCGTTCAATCGTTATCAAACTCTAGATGTTGTGAGGGCAGTCGTCGATGCTGGACGGGATGATATAGCGTTGTACACAGGCAACGATGACTCGATTGTTTCCGATTTATTAACTACATTTCGATTTGGCGAAGTTGAACGTCGAATTGTAGGAGGCCTGCTTGGGCATTGGTCCGTGTGGACGCAGAGAGCGGTCGAAATACAGAACCTTTGTTGTAAGGCAGACGCTACGCCAGAGCTACTAAAACTCGGAGCGGAAATCACGGACTGCAATTCTGCTTTTTTTGACGCAGCGAATGGCTTTCGAGGCTGCATTGCAGGGCTCCACGAAGTACTTCGTCGTCAAGGTTTGCTTGAGGGGCTATGGTGTCTCGATGAGAGTGAAACATTGAGCCCTGGACAACTTGCTGAAATCGATCGGATATATGCCGCTTATCCACATCTCAACGACAATGATTTTGTACGAAGCCATCTCGATGAATGGCTCGAAAATTGAAAACGAAACTGGTTCTTATGCAACTTTCATACAATGCGATTTGGTAACGTAGCGCCCGCAAGACCGGCAAGAAGATTCTGGACCGATAGCTCCGCCATCTTTTGGCGAGTTTGAACCGTGGCGCTACCGATATGCGGGGCGACAATCACATTGTCGAGCTCCAACAGAGGATGACCTTTTGGTAAGGGTTCGGGGTCGGTTACATCAAGACCTGCGGCGAAAATCCAGTTCTCAGTTAGTGCAATCGTGAGTGCATCTGTATCGACAACGGCACCGCGAGCGATGTTAATTAGAGTGGCAGTCGGACGCATCAAACGCAGTTGATCTGCACCAATAAGCCTTGTGGTCTCGTCAGTAAGCGGGACGCACAGCATTATGTAGTCGCTTGTCGCGAGTAACTCATTTAGTGATTTATAGGCTACCCCAAGCTTTGATTCGATATCGATTCGTCTATTGCGATTGTAATAGCTTACATCCATGTCGAATCCTGCCGCTCGACGGGCAACTTGAAGACCTATTCGACCTAGGCCGACGATGCCCAGGCTGGCTCCATGTATTTCTCGTCCTAAGACAACCTCGGATCTCTTTAGTTTTTTTTCATCGATACCGAATCTCGCGATACTTACACCTTCCACTAACCGTCGTGCCGCGGCCATCAACAAGCAGAATCCCATATCCGCTGTTGCTCCATCGAGAACTCCCGGAGTGTTACCAACCGGAATCCCTCTCGCTTGAGCATCCTTTAGCGATATATGGTCTACTCCAACACCGTGATTGCTGATCACTTTTACCTTGGGAACTTTATCCATCAAATCGCAAGTTAAAACTGGATGCCCGAAAGTGTAAATGCCTGAAACGTTTTCATCTCTTTGGCCGAAAAAATGCTCCCATGGTAGTAATTCAACCTTCCCCTCTAGGAGCACACTGACAGAGTGAGAAAGCGGGCCATCGGCGATTACTCTCGGGAGCTTTTGAAACATCATTTCATTTTTCGTTCAATATAATGGCAGGTAAGATTTTTAGCATTGTGCTAAGCGACAGGACAATCTCAGATTTCCCGTCAAGATTCCTGCATTTGGATTTCCGATATTCACTTGTCGTGATGTTT
>JANODQ010000359.1:0-7547 GCA_031412775.1 Pirellulaceae bacterium
GTACTCAAGAACACTACCGCTGGTGACACCTCGCGCCAACCGCGTTAGCTCCACTGGGTATTCGGCAAGCAGGTTGGAGATATAGAGTGCGGTTCCATCGCCTTCGACATTTGGATTCGTCGCCATGATCACTTCGGAGAAGTTTCCTATTCGGACCCGCTCAATCAGTGCGTCGATAGTCAGTTGATCAGGCCCAATTCCATCCAGAGGAGCGATTCTACCGAGCAGGACATGGTAGTATCCGTGATAGACTCCTGCCTGCTCCAGTGCCATCAAGTCGCGAGGTTGCTCGACGATCGCTAGGCGTGTTGCGTCGCGACGTGAATCGCTGCAGATTGCACACAGCTCCGCTTCGGCCAAGTTATAGCAAACCTTGCAATATCGAACGCTTTCACGAACCCGGCGAATCGAGTCCGCAAGCGCAAACGCCTCGGTTTCATGAACTCGAAGCAGGTGATAAGCCAAGCGTTCAGCGGACTTGCGACCGATACCCGGAAGCTTGTTCAGTTGGTCGACAAGGTTTGTAACCGCAGAGGCGACTTCAGGCATAGGAGTGAAGTTTGAAGTGCGAAGTTATGAGGTGCAAAAATTTTCCTTGACATGCGATGCTATTCTGCCAGCTGAGCGATAACGTTATCGATCCCAGGAATCCCTAAATCCTTGACTGCATCACGAACGGCGTGAATATGGAGCTCTTTCGCCTTGAGTATCGCAGCGTTAGCCGCTGTCGCGATTGTCAATTCGATACGCGACTTGTCTTGCGTTGCAATGAGCGACGGGTCAATTTGGATGTCAAGAATGGTCCCAGACCCGCTCATTTCCACGATGACATCACCTGCGTCCGACCGGCCTTCGACTCTTTGGTTCGAAAGGTTTTCTTTGAGCTTCTGAATTTTGGGAACCATCGAACTTGCGTTACGAAGCAGTTTCGAGAAGTTGGACAGATTTTCAAACATGGGCAGTAGGCAGTGGGCAGTTGTAAGTGGGCAGTTGGCCGTTGGCAGTATTTGGTGGCTAGTGGCTAGTTAGGCTGGCGGGCGTGGCGTTTGGAGGTGTCGGGAATTCGCAGTTTCACAATGGAAGACCTATATTTTCGTTTGCAGCCGTTACTGCATATTAAAGCCGAGCTCAAAGCAGTGTATCCAATTGGACAGATCGCTTAGTTTCTTATGTTCCATCGGGAGGCTCGCAGGTGCCATGTCGGTGGTGCAAGTATGTTATCAGAAGTCGGTTGGAAGAGAACGATCCGGGCTGACAGTCTCGGAGAATGTAGCTCAACAATCCATTTATTGTCAGATTCGACGGGCGTTAGATAGTGTCCAGCCGTCCATTGAGTGACATGACCACGGTCACCGGAGATAGGGCCCTCGTAATCCAGGTAATCAATTCGGTGTTCGGCAAGCCTTCGGACCGGGAATCGCTCGCCGGGAATCGGTAGCTGAAACAGCTCGAAAGTGGCCAAGAGTCCGTTTTTTTCGAGCATCAAATCGAAGTGGCTAGCTCGGTTTTCTGCCAGGATTCCCTGTTTCCCTGAGCCGTAGGCGCTAGCCTCGGGTGACAGCGCGTAACCCGTGGCTAACGCCATCGGCTCAGCATTACCCAATCCAACGATTGCCTTTTGGGGAGGCATTGCATGCCACAGAATGACAAATCGGGCGGCATTGCGCAGCGAGTGGGGAACGACCTCGCCAGTTTGCTGCGATTCAGGGGAACTTAAACCGTCATAATCCATCCAACACTCCACGTTTACGTCTTTTAATACCGTCTATGTTGCTCGCACGTACGATGCGTTCGATTGCAACGCGATTTGCCCTAATTATACTCGGATGAGTCGGTGTTAATTTGAATAGTAAGCGTGATGCATGGGAAAACAGGCCGCCACAAGGTGAGCCTGGTGTACAAATGCGACATGTTTTTGGTGGATTAGACGAGTCATAAGTTCAGACGCACCTGTTAGTTATACAGCTTCTGCAACGCCTTTAATTTTGATTTCGAGGAACGGTAATGGTTATTCGTGGCTTCCGCGACGATTCGGTTTCAAATCACTCGAGTAACGAGTCTGGCGGTTCAGCCGACTTGGGACATGGAAAGAGTTCGGGTCGAACTTCCAAGAAACAGAGTGCGAAAGAAAAGTCTTCGCTTCAAAAGCAGTTTCGTCAGACACTGATTGAATCGCTTGAAGTTCGAAACCTGATGGCGGGGCCTCAGTTGATTGGTATTCAGCCAAACAACAGCGACCTTATCGAAGAAGGAGTAGTTCGGGAAGTTGCTCCACGCGAGCTGACCTTCCGATTTGATCAATCGCAGATTATCGACCAACGGACTACTGGCGGTATTCGTTTGACTCGTTCTGGTGGGGACGGCTCGTTTGGATTGAATTCGGCATCGACCGACTTTGGCTCCGCAGGCAAAGTCGATATTCAGTTGACCATGCGATCATCTGGTCAGACTTTAACGGTGAATACCATCAAAGCTGATCGAGGTGCTCAAGGGCCGTTGCTATCTTTAATAGGTAACGTGCTAACCATCACGCTGAATTCGAACGTTGCCACGCCAACAACAGCAGGTCAGTTGGTAAACGCGATAAACTCAAGTAGCATGACTAGCGGATCAATGACTGCTGTGATCAACGGCGGCTTCGCGGACGCTAAGCTCGGTACATTGACGCCATCCGGGTTCGCGTCATTCCAGATAAATCAGACTAATGACCAAATCGTCGCTCCAGCATCGAGCGTGGTTAGCAACACGCCAAATCAAAATGAAGTCAAATTTCAGTTTGCGGAAACACTTGTCGACGATGCTTATCGGATTGAAGTGTTTGGCTTCGACAATACACAAGCAGGTATCGTTGGCTTAAGGAACAGCTTTAACGAATTGTTTGTTCCAACGAACGCGGGCACGAATCGAGATACTTTCAATTTCCGATTAGATTTGGGCTCCAAGGTTCTTGGAGTTGTCCCACAACCAATTGTTCGTAACGCTGCGGATAAGCTTGTTCAACGCAGAGACGAAATTGTTGTTTATTTCGACAATGACAAGCTGCTTGTAGAGAACGATCTTGTTACCGGCCTGCCAACCAATCGGTCAGCGGAAAACGTAGACTTCTACCAACTGATTTATACCTCCGACACGATCAAAAACATTGCAGGCGATGATTTCGTTTACAAGCCTGTAACGGCGACATACAACTCAAGTGCCAACACGGTAACGCTAAAATTTGCACAAGACATCAACAACCTTCGTCCGGCCAATGCACCGAACGCAGCGTATCGTTTAAGAGTTGGGACGCGTGAGTCACTGCCTATTGCTCCCGTGCGATCAACCATTGGAGGTGATTTGGGAGATACCTTTAGTGCGGCAACTAACGTTGGCACTATTGGATCTCAAGCGACGCCGCTATCGAGCTTCATTTTTACTTCCGAAATCAAAACAACGGTTCTGGGATTCGATAATTTAGGGGCCAGTGACGATCCGGGGCATCGAGATCTAGGTGCGGGAAATTTTGAGAATCATATCAACAGTTCGTTTGGTCCCGACAGCAATCCTGGCATTACTACAATCCAATACAACTTTCGATCCGACTATGGTTCGATTGGACAAGCGGTTCAACAAAATTCAATCTCGGTCAATCAACGGCAGAGAGTTCGTGAAGCACTTCAGATTTGGTCGCGATATTTGGGCGTTCAATTTGTTGAGACAAACGACCGAGGTTTCACCTTTGCCACTGGCGTTCGCAACGTTCTCAACGCTGTTGTACCGGGTACGCAAGTCCAACAGGTGCCGACGGAAAATTTTGGAGCCAGGATCGATCCGACTTTTACCAATGGTTTGCTTGTATTGGATGCCAGTCGCACTTGGAATGAAAACTATGGCGAAGACTACTATCGTCACGTGATGACAGGTATCGGGATGTTGTTGGGGCTAACCAACGCCGGTGAACTTCCGGCGTCGACTCTGATGGCGCTCAACAACACTTTCTTAAATCAAAACGGCCAGACTTCGAATCTTGAATCTGTCTTTCCAGGGGCACAGGATATCCTTCACGGCCAGTACCTCCACAGGGCTGATAATAGCGATATCGATTTGTATCGGTTTGTTGTCGACTTTGGAGCGAACGACAATGGGCGAGTGGGCAAACTTGAAGCAGAAACGTTTTCAGAGCGTGGTTCGCAGCCGAGTACCCTCGATACATACTTGCGGCTTTACAAAGAACAAAAAGCAACAGCGGTCACCAATTTTGGTGCTACAAATGGTTTGGGAGTAATATTCACAGCCGTGGCTCCTGGGAGGCTTGGCAATCACGTCCAGCTGTCAGTGTCCAGATCTGCATTGTCGCCAGCCAGTCCTGGATTCTCGAACAACACAATTATTCGAGTAAGTCCGAACCTTATTCAGATCGAATTGAATTCGACTCCGGGTGCCGAGACGACCCTCGCTCAATTGTTGGCAGCGCTGAATAGCAATCCTGCTGTTGGTGCTTTGGTAACATTCGAGCTTACCGGTGGATCACCTGTCAATGCGGGCGCGACTATTCTTGGCGGCACGGAGATTACTTACTCCCCAATCACTCTACTGGGCGGCGGAACCGAGTTAATCGCACAGAATGATAACTATTTTAGTGAAGATTCTTTACTTCGAATCTCTCTAGGATCAGGGGTTTACTACATAGGAGTGAGTGCATCCGGGAACGACCAATATGATCCTACTATTGCAGGCAGCGGAATGGGCGGTAGGACCGACGGTAAATACGACCTTCGAGTAACGTTTCGAGCGCAAACAGATGCCGTAGACACCATTTCTGATACGAACACGCGGTTCATCGGTGATAAATCTCTGTCGCTTGATGGTGATGCGGATGGTCTCACTGGCGGTGTATTTAACTTTTGGTTTGAAACTCGTCCCGAAAATCGAATCGTATCGGTAAACGCTGGCGGATCTGCCAGTCTCGAGAGCCAGATTATCACTATTACTGGTGCCAATGGTGCGACACGACGTCTCGAGTTTAGTGCCGATGGAATTTTTGGCGTAGGAAACACTCGAATCAATTATACGACAACATCGACGCGAGCACAGTTGACAACAAACCTCATTAACGCAATCAATTCCCTTACGTCGCAGACCGGAGTTACTGCGACTTTGAATGCTGGATCGACTACCGAATTTACACTCGTCGGTGATCGAACCTTTAGTGTTCCTGCCAATTTGTCGATCCTCGATGTTGCAGGCAAAACTATTTTCGTTGACAAACTAGCTGGCCCGAATGCAGATGGATCGTTAGCAAATCCATTTAACAATATCCAAAACTCCGGCGTTGCGAACGCGTTTGGTTCCGCACTTCCTGGAGACATTGTTCGGGTTGTTGGAAACGGCGGGACCGACCGCGACCTATCTACAATAGGCGATAATTTTGCTTACGAGTTTGGAATAGGGTTGATTGGAAACGCACCCCTCGCCGATGGAGCGGCATTGGAGGTACCCAAAGGTGTTATCGCCATGATTGACGCTGGGGCAATTTTCAAGTCTCGTCGTTCACGAATTGCGGTTGGCAGTTCGAATGCTGGAATCGATAGAAGTGGTTCGAATCTGCAAGTCCTTGGAACGCCGGTCTTACTTCAAAACAATACCGTGGTCAAAAACAGTTCCGGACAAAATGTACCGGGAAGCGTCTTTTTCACATCTTGGTTAGATGAGTCCATTGGACGTGATAGCTACGGACCAACTACGACACCAGCCAGCGGTGATTGGGGTGGGATAATCCTTCAAAGCGACGTAGACCGCGCTGCATCTCGCATCGATAAAGAAGCTGAAGGAATTTTCTTAAACTACATTAACTTTGCCGACATCCGATTTGGTGGCGGTGGCGGTGTGGTTATTGATACGTTTCAACAGGTGGTCAATCCGATTCAAGTTGTTGATGGTCGACCAACAATAACCTATAACACGATTACTCGAAGTGCTGATGCGGCGTTGAGTGCCTCTCCAAATAGTTTTGACGAAACTCTCTTCACTGACAAGCTTTATCAATCGCGCGGAGCGTTTACTCCTGACTACGATCGCGTCGGTCCGAGTATTCACGATAATCGCTTGATTAATAACTCCATCAATGGATTGTTTGTTCGGTTAACGACTCTCCCAGGCGATACGCCGAGAAGTCTTACTGTACCAGGGCGATTCGACGACATCGATGTGACGCACGTATTGAGCGAGAATCTACTGATTCAAGGAACCCCTGGTGGAAACATTGAAGATGCGCTTGCTCCGTCAGTGCAATTCACAACGGTGTCGGCGAGTCAAGGTGGAAATCTTGCTGCGGGAACATACAATTATATTGTGACTTTCGTCGATATCTTCGGCAATGAAAGCGTTCCTTCACCTGCAACGACAAATTTCACTTTGTCCGCAGCAAATAACGCGATTTCAATCCAAGGGATTTCACCACCGCTGGGGGCATACTCCTCAGTAAAGCTCTACCGAAGCAGCATAGGAGGAGTCGGCCCATACAATTTAGTGTCGAGGCTTACTAGAGCTCAGACGACGGTTGAAGATCGTGGTCAAAACGCAAACGGTTCGGGAGGAACGCTACAGACCCTCGGACTAACGTCGGTTACTCGCTCGCGTCTAGATTCCTCTTTAGTGATTGATCCGGGAACGACACTCAAGATTGAGGGATCGAGGATTGAACTCGGGCACGGGGCGCAACTACTTTCTGAAGGAACAGAGAACCTTCCGATTACGATTACGAGCAAGCTCGACGACTCTTCCGGTGCCGGCGGGACATTCGATACAAATAACAATGTTGGGATTTCAACGCCCGCCCCGGGTAACTGGGGAGGGATTTTTGTAAGCCCAGGCGCCAGCATTTCTCTTGATCACACGACTTTAGCATACGGTGGTGGCGTAACGAGAATCGAAGGAACCTTCCGCTCCTTCAATGTTTTGGAAATTCAACAGGCAGATGCACGCATTGCTCACACGACATTCAGGAACAATGCAACAGGCGTTGGTGGTCAAGGTCCTGAAACACGGTTTGGACGACTTGCGAACGAACCGGCAACGGTTCTCGTGCGCGGTGCTAGCCCGATCTTCCTCGACAACTATTTCGATACGAATACGAGTACAAATAACAACGACATTAGTCCAACTCGAATGGCTGCAATCAGCATCGACATAAATTCGATGAATAATGTCCTTCAAGGTGACACTGGTCGCATGACAGGAACGATCGATCGAGTAACGACCCTCGATAGTAACCGCGGCCCACTATTCCGCGGAAATAGCTTTGTGAATAATGATCTCAACGGCCTTAAGATTCGAGCTGACAATCGTAGCAGTAATACGGCTACAACAATTTTAGATATCGATAATGGTCAGCTACCATCGGATGCATTGACAGTGGAATCTGTCTGGGATGACACTGATATCGTCCACGTTTTATATGACGGTGTGTATGTCGAGAATCTTCAGCATACAGGCGGCCTTCGACTTCAAAGTTCCGCGACCGAATCGTTAGTTGTAAAATTGGCTGGAGCGGGTTCGAACTTCGATCC
>JANODQ010000360.1:0-2751 GCA_031412775.1 Pirellulaceae bacterium
TCTATAAAGTGCAGGAACTAACAGAGTTTGATCTAAGTACTCGCGACGATGCCGACAAACAGACAGACTGCTATCGATACTTGCTCATTGCAGTGTTCTAACATCCAGCGACGACAGGCTTTACTTGTCGGGGTTTCTGGGGAAGGATCCATGCGGGGGCCTTCCGGAGCCATGATTCGAAAGGACTGGACAACGAAGCCAAACGGTGCGATTTGCAATAGGTTGATCAAGAAGAAGTGGTGGACTAACGCGGAGGCTGTAACAAGCCGAGCCACTTTATGCGTTAAAAGCCATGCGGCTCACTTAACTCTCGGGAAAAAGCCGGTTTTGGCAATTATGGAGGATAGAGACTATACTTAACGTCTCAATTCGTTCTTCGTACTTTACAAGACAAACCGTTGATCGGCTAGTTTGAATCATGCTTAGATTTATTAGATCCGCTTGCAAACAATGTAGCCTCGTAGTCGCGACTATGCTCACAGGCACCGCCTTAAGTTTTGTAGCCGAATGTTTTGGGCAGGAAGCAATTGTAGTCAAGCCTTCGAGAGTTGACTTGCAATCCTCCGGCAACCGGGCAGCAACATCTGAATCGCTTCTACGCCGATCCGCAGTCGCATCGGGGAGCGTTGTCCTCCCGAATGGTTATGAGCACTTCGGCGACGACGTCCTTCAATGCAATGAGTGCCGGCGACGTCTTGGTCTTCCTCCTTTAGCTCTTTCTGATAGCAACATAAACGAAGAGCGAGGATCTTCTACGAATCAAAGACTCACGGAACGATCAGTCCTAATCGCTCCCATTAATTCTACTTCTGCTAGTTCGACCGCTCCGTTGCAGATACCACCTCAAGTATTTACACAGCCTTCAGTAGGGCTGTCAGGGCTACCGATCGAAGCGAGACAAAAATTACTTCAAGGCTTATCTCTACCGGAAGGAACTACGATTCTTTCTGCCAAGTTTATCGATCCACCTGCGAAGCCTGTGGAAGACGCTGCGGAAAAACCGGAGTCGCAAACCATACCCCTCGAGGCCAACTTGGAGGATCTAGCCCAACCGGCTCCCCAAGTCCCAAAAATCGCTGTTCCTAGTCCTGCCATCCTAACTAACCCAATTGCTATCGAGCCTGTTGTTACGGAGGCGAAGGCTGATCCGAGCAAACCCATCGAACCGCTGCAATCAAACAAAGATTGGCTAACTGAAGATCAGTCGCTGACTTTGCCCTCGCGGATGAACGCGGCTGTGGGAACATCAACAAGCACCATCAAGATAATCGGCGATGGCGAAGACGCAAAACCTGATGAAAAGCAATTTGACCAATCAGTAGCAGATCAACCTAAGGTGATTCAAAAAGGTTTAGATTCTGCGGCTCAAAACGTAAAGCCCGAGTTACCAGACGCAATGATTGCGAGCCCTACAAAAAGCGATTCACCAAATGATTCACCAAGCGATTCAAAAATTTCAATTCAAGAATCTATCGATATCGTCGCCCCACCTCCAACGCTTGAGAACCCGCAGGATATCGTAAAGCCTTCTGCTGGAGCTAACACACCTAACGAACCAACGCCTTCAGAAGCGATCCCCATCCCCACCGCAGAGCCAACAGCAGATGCTACAAAAGACGTGAAGGCCGATCCAAAGACCGTGCCAACAAGCGATACAACAAAATTTCTTGCCGAATCCAATCCATCGAAATCAGCGTCCACGATCGCTCCGGATACAAAGGCTCTTGTGGTTGACGGCATTCTGCGTTCACCTGCGCTTCAGCAAATCCAAATTGATTTCCTCAAAAAGCAGTTGGTGGAACGCGACTATCTGATCCGACAGCTCAATTCGATGCCACCCATTTTTCAGCAGCAAATTGACGAACTTGCGCGAGCAAATGATCAACTTCGAAAGAGTGAACAGGAACTCGCACGTGAAGCCCAACAAGTCAAAATCAAAGCACAGCAAGCTGCACAGCAACACGAAGTGAAGCTCGTCGAATTAAAGGCCGATTTACTTGCGGCTCAACAACAACTTCGACAACAAGAGCTTTCGTTTCAAGAAAAAATGTCCTCTGCGGATACGATACACTTTAACGAACTCGTCAAGCTTCGCAAGGAATTGAGTGAGATTCAAAATGATAAAGCTGCGACTGCTAGCCGCGTGCGACAGGAAATAGATGCGCTTGCTGATTCACAATCGAAGCAAGCCTCACAACAAATTGCCGATCAACAAGCAATCATCGAAGCCCATCTAAAATCGATTGATAAGCTTCAGCGTCAGTTAGAATCTGCCAACACAATGCAGGCCGCTGATGTCAAACGTATGGAGAGTAATCGTCAACGGCAGCAAGATGAGCGTAAAGCTACATTGATTCCAAGCAAGCCAGTATCGGAGGCTTCCGGAGAATCGACTGATAATCGCAAGGTAGAATCAACTGAAATGAAAGAGCGAGATTCGAATTCGTTTGAACTTCCTGTGCCTAAGTTAAAATCGTCGAAGCCGAAGGTTCCACGAATTGAGAACCTCAAGGGTGCAAATGAAGCGACCAGATCCTTCTAGAAGTTTCTTAAGACAGTAGCTTTTGCTCCCGTCGACTTCTGAATTCTTACGAATTCAGCGACGCGAAAATATGTTTAAGCGAGTAATGAGACAATCTTTTGATCAAGATTTTGCACCTAGTATATTTTGCACTGAGAATTGCTTTAGCAAATCAATTGTTCGCGAGGTTGCACCGCGATGTTGGGAAGCAACTGAGATTCCTCGTTGTC
>JANODQ010000361.1:0-3298 GCA_031412775.1 Pirellulaceae bacterium
CGGCAGCAAGGAACTGATCGATCAAGCCGCGAGGTGCCTTGACAATATGTTCAGGACCGGGAAATCGTCCGCTTTTGACATCGGCAATGTAGTCTCGAAAACCTCCGACTCGCTCTGCTTGCATCGCTTGCTCCATCTGGAAAAGGTCGCGGTATTGCTTGGTATGGCGTGGGTAAGGAGGAGCGTGATTACCCAAAATGTCTTCCGCAAACATGAATTGAATATCGCCGCCACTACCAGCGCCAATCGACGATGTCACCAGCCGAGTGCGACTGGAGATTTGCATCAGTAGCTCAGCAGGTACGACTTCAACCTCGACTGCCCAAGCTCCTGCTTCTTCGAAAGCCTGGATCTGCTTGTGTACCCATAACGCCTCCTCGATGGTTTTTCCGACCGCTTTAAGGCCACCGGTCCATGTGCTCAAGCGAGGCACAAGCCCAGCATGTGCCTCAACAGGGATTCCAGCACTTGAAACAGCTCGAATCAGCTCTGGTCCCCATTGGCACATGATTCCATCGGCCCCAATTTCCATGGCATCGTAGCCAGCACGAATTGCTTCGGCCGCGGTAGCAATCTTTGTCAGCCCAATACAAAAGGTCATGAATGTATGAGGTGCTGCTTTTCGGATCGCAATGGCACCGGCCGGGTTGCTTGGATCAAACTTAACTTTCAGCGTATCGATTCCAGCTTCTTCAGCCGCGATCGCCTCGCTAGTCGTGAAGGGCATGGTCTCGGTGAGAACTGTTTTGCCTTTCAAGTCTTGCAAGTGCTTGACGGTATAGTTTCGAGTCGCATAAGAGCCGCCAAGAGTCATTGTCCGGTGCAATCCTCGCTTGTGAGCATCTCTTGGAGGTAGTGCATTCGAAGCTGGTATCTCGTCGGATTTCATTTATCTTGCCTCTTCTTCAAAATTTCAACTTCGGACTTTAGAGTTGGCAGAAGCCGATCAAGGTGCGAAAGAAGGTCACGACTTGCGTGAACAATCGTCAACACCAACACATTGACTTTCCACTTCGTGCAGACAACAACATGCGATTCAACGCAGTGAGTCAGAAGGTTATCTATAACTGGAATCGGCAAGAGAATGCCAGGCTCTAACTCGACCAGAGCAAAACATCGATCGAATGCGTCGAGGTACTTGGCTGCTTGTGTTTTCGAATCAAATCGCGAACGAATTCGCTCGGCGTGGCATACATTGTCCCATCGCCCGATTCGCCGTCCACGAACGCCCCCAATTCATCCGTGAGCGATAGATTTAGCGTTGAGCCCATGATACTCTCCTTTCGATCCAATATCCCATTCCGCCCGTTAGATGTCAATAATTGCCATAATTCCACTTGTAGCCTACTTGTTTGTAAATCCCTCTCTGCTCAGTCGAAGTGAGGATACTTAATTGAAGCAGTACTCTGGCAATCGCGACCCACGATTCGTTGCAGTCCATCGTGGTGGCAATCTCGATCTAGCTACACATCGTTTGCTAGTAGGTTGGGCGGCTGACTGCGCTGAGCACGTTTTACATTTGTTTACCGAAGCAAATCCGAGCGACGATCGGCCGAGCCACGCAATTGCGATCGCGAGAGAATGGTCGATTGGCAATGCTACAGTCGCACAGGCGAGGCAGGCCGCGGTCGACGCTCATGCAGCGGCGAGGGAATCGTCGCATTCGGCTGCAATAGAAGTCGCGCGATCAGCGGGCCATGCTGTGGCAACCGCTCACATGGCGGACCATGAGCTTGGGGCGGCCGCATACGCGATTCGAGCAGTGATGAAATCTGTCAGCAAAATTGATGCGATTCGAGTTGCCGAATTAGAGTGTCGCTGGCAGCAGGCCCAGCTTCCGGAAACGATCCGCGCACTGGTTCTAAGCGACCAGCAGAACAGAAATCCAAAATTCAATAACCTGTTTTTGCCTTAACTTTTGATAAACAGCCAAAATATTTCGGGCTTCGGTTCGTTATTTTCGACCTCTCGCGTGTAATCCTATAGATAGAGATCTGTTTCTTTCGGTCTCGATCGAAACCCGGCTGTTAATCATATCGAAGTAATTGTCTTCAAAGCCGGTAACGATGGAGTTTTCTTTTTGCCTACTAGGAGGTTTCCATGCCGAAGGTCCGCGCTGTGGACGAGATGAACGAAACGGAATTGCGAGCTGAGCTAGTGACCAATCTGGCCGACGGCTTCATACGTTACATGCAAAGCGAAAAGTTCGCGATTGATCACCCAGATTGTGGAAACGATTTAGATTTCGAGACAGCTTGCCTTGAGGTTCCTGCCAATTCGGTGCTCTCTGTGACCGGTCGAGTTAACGATCGATAGTCTTTTTCAAAATGGAGAGCTTTTCAATGACAATCAACGTCGCCAAAGAAGTCGCAACGCTCCGGCATATGACCGTGTCGGACCTTCGCGATCGGTACCACGAAGTGTTCGGCGAGGACACGAACGCTCGCAACAAACAGTGGCTCATCAAACGCATCGCGTGGAAAGTGCAAGCCAACGCAGAAGGAGACATCTCTGAACGCGCTCGGCGATTGGCTCACCAGATCGAGATAGAGACAGACATAAGAACGTCGTTGCCACGAGTTAGAAGGACACCAATTACCGAAACACTCGAGACTGCAACGACCATGATTTCGCCACCGCCGGATAGTCGCATTCCGCTCCCCGGTGCCAACTTGGTCAAGAAGTACAAAGACCGCAGCATCCAAGTCAGAGTGCGATCGGATTCATTTGAGTTCGAAGGCACGAACTACAAGACACTCACAGCCATCGCTCGGGTCGTCACAGGGCAAAAGAACATTAACGGATTTCACTTCTTCGGACTACGCAAAGCGGAGGCTGCTCAATGAACAAAGAAAAGCAAACCAGAACACTCAACTGCGCTATCTACACTCGTAAGTCGACCGAGGAAGGCCTCGATCGAGACTTCAATACGCTTGACGCTCAGCGTGAATCGGCAGAGGCGTATATCAAAAGCCAAGAAAACGAGGGATGGGTATGTCTTCCCGATCGCTACGACGACGGAGGCTATACCGGTGGCAACATGGAGCGACCGGCACTCAAAGCCTTGATCCGCGATATCGAGGATGGCAAAGTCGATTGTGTAGTGGTCTACAAAGTGGATCGCCTCAGCCGATCGCTGATGGACTTTGCCAAGATGCTCGAAGTTTTCGAACGCAAGAGCGTTGCCTTTGTCAGCGTCACCCAGCAGTTCAATACCACGAACTCCATGGGCAGGCTGATGCTCAACGTTCTCCTTTCCTTCGCTCAGTTCGAACGCGAGATCATCTCGGAACGAACA
>JANODQ010000362.1:0-3099 GCA_031412775.1 Pirellulaceae bacterium
CGTTTGCGGTGATGCTTCGAAAATGGCTGTGGATGTCGATCTCGCATTGAAGGAAATTGTCGCCACGGCAAGCGGCAAAGGGGACGATTATGCGAAGCAATATCTAGCGAAAATGACACAAGAAAAGCGTTACGTTCGAGATGTCTACTAATCAATAGCAGACGATGAGAACAAGCCTCTAACAAGCTTCGCTTGTTCCACAAAGGACTCTTATGCCAGCCCTGCCGAAGACGTGTTTTCCTCGACCCATTGTTCGATTTTTTCCATCGCACGTTTGATGCAAATCTCATCCTTGTCCTGGCATGATGATTCCAATTCCCTAGCAAGATTCGCACATTCCATCAGTCCGGCGTTACCCGCAGATCCCGCGATTCTATGGGCTACTTTTTGAATAGCACCGAAATTCTTAGAGTTCCATGAGTTCGCTATTTCCGACATGTCGCCCGGTAGACTTTCATAAACCATCGACTTAAGTTTCTTTTGCAGTTCGCTAAAGTCATTAGGGTCACCGCGTGGTGATGTAGTGGGCGTTTTTCCTGAACCGCAGGAGCTAGCCTCAGTCGTTGTGTGGCTAATGTTGGCAGAGTCGAAACCCGTGGCTAGCGCCATCGGCTCAGGTTTCATTAGACGAGGGTTACCGTTGGTGATTGTTGTGGTCATCGCGTCAAAAATGTTCGCCTCGGCAAATGCGGATCGTAGTGCACTCAACGATAGAGGCTTTCGGAGAATTCGAATAATACCTTGACTTTTATTACCCTCCAAAACTAAGCCTGAAGTGTGGCTAGATGCGTCGGCTGTGACCAAGAAAATCGCTGGGAACTTTCGGGTTGGTTCACTCTCTTGGATGAGAATGCGTAGTTGATCGATAAACTCGAATCCCTCGCCATCTGTTAAGTGCCGGTCGAGCAGTATTAGAAATGGGCGATGTATTTTCCATTGTTCAATCGCATTGGAAATCGAATCTGCTTCGATCGCTTGGATCCCCAATCGTCGCAGATAACCTTGCAGCAAGAGTCGATTTGGTTTGGCATCATCAATGATCAACGCCAGCATATCGGTTGGCGTATGATTTAGATTTTTTCGCTTGCGATTTACGATTCTGGAACGCTTTGGAGCAGTTACGGGTTTCATAGGAATTGTAATTATGAAAGTCGTTCCAAATCCAACCTGGCTCTCGACCGAAATATGACCGCCCATTTTTTCAACGAGGGCTCGCGTTATGGGAAGTCCTAGTCCCAATCCTCGTCCAAACGAGTTGACGGCGATACCTTCATCTAGTCTTGAAAAGTTTTCAAAAATCTTCGTAAGGCTTTCGTTTGCAATCCCTGTGCCCGTATCAACTACAGCGATTTTAAGTAATGGCTTACTAAAGTCTTCGCCAGGATTTACTTGCACAATAATCGAACCGCTGGCGGTGTAACGAATGGCATTTTGAAGAAGATTTATGATTACTTGTCGAAGTCGATGGCGATCTTGAGATATCCATAATGGAAGACCTGAGGTAATTTGATACTCGATCGTTAATCCTTTTTTTACGGCGACTGGTTGCATCAATGCCACGCAATCTTCGATGAATTTAATTAGCAGCATGGGTTTTGGAGTAAGTCGCAGATAATCACCCTGCTCAATACTTGAAACATCTAAAAGATCGTCAACCAAGTATCGCAGTGATTGGGTGGCAGCATGAGTTAGCTTGATCCGATACTTCTGGTTTTTTGTGAGATTTGTACGTTGTATCAGCGACAACATCCCCAGGATTGCATGAAGCGGCGTTCGGAGTTCGTGACTTAGGCGTGTAAGAAATTGAGTCTTCGCAAGGTTTGCTGATTCTGCAACGAGTTTTGCGTTTTGAAGCTGTTCAGATACTGTCTGAATCTGGCGAAATGACTTGCGAAGCGACCGCACTGCGGGCGAAAAAATGAACAAACCTTCGCACACCAAAACTATCAATGTTGCAGTGACTAGTCCGGCTTCGATGCTCCGAAGTCTCTCGACACGTTTACGCGATTCGACTTCGTACTGCAGTACGATTTCATCCATGCCAAACAAGAATGCATCGCTGTTACTGATTAGGTCCTGTCTGTTCTGAGTCGATAACATAGGGAATGATTTCTCATTCGATTTACGCTCTGATAAAAACTGATTGACTAACGATTTAGTGTTTTGAAAATGTGGTTCAATGCTCGTGAACAGTTTCAAAATTGCAGGGGTATTCTTGACCTGCGCGTCTAAGTCTTCTGAGCCGTTTTGAAGTAATTGGTGGTAACTCGTCCAGTCTGTGGATAGTCGCGATAATTCTTCAATCACTATGGATAGTCGTGTACTAGAAATATCGGAAGAACCTAACTCAAGAATGAGCCTGACGATACGCTGGCTTAGCATACGTTGTCGCCCTGCAATGTTCACAATTCGCGAATCATCTTCCAAATTCCTAATCGCAAGTTGCACAGCGACTTGCCCAGATAGCGTAAGCATCGCTACCAACCCGAGAGCCAGAGTATAAAGAAGTGTTAAACGACGAGGGTAAGCGTGAGACAACTACATGCCCTCACTGGATTCTTCCGCTTCGGCCTTTTCGTTTTGACGAGAAGTGATGAATCTGAACGGATCAATTTGGCAGGCTTGAATTTTCTTTCGCAAGCTAGTTCGCGTTATCCCGAGAATGCGCGCCGCATGCGCTTGATTTCCCTGCGTCAGTTTTAGTAACTGGCAAATAAGAAGTGAGTCTAGTTTTTTCACTGCAAGTTCGTAAAGCTCGGTAGTGTCAATCGACGTTTGTTCTTTGACAAAGTCGGCAATGTTCCAGCTTTGCGAATCCGTTAAATTGTGTAAGTCATTTAATTCCGAAGAGTCGTCAGCGATTGGTTGGACCAGTATTGGCTTGGGTTGCCATGGACGGTTTTCTGCAGCTTGGTTATTGAGAATATGATCAGACTGCGTTGCTAGGGCTCGACTCAAAGTATCAGTTGCAAGCACTGCCCCTCGTGATTCCATTAAAACGCTTTGCAGAACGCTTTTGAGTTGAGCTACATTCCCCGGCCAATCGTAAGACTTCAGTAACTGAAGTGCGGTCGGGCTGACTCTCGGCGGTGATGAGCG
>JANODQ010000363.1:0-5596 GCA_031412775.1 Pirellulaceae bacterium
ATCGACAGATGGACCGTAGCTTTGCTCAAGTGCAAACAAACTACAATCGCGTTGCGGCGGATACGCTTCAAGTGGAAGTGCTCCGCAATCGCTACGAACGAGGCTTGATCAACATCAATATCTTGCTTCTTGCTCAGCAGCAACTCGCAACGAGTACGAGTTCCTACTACCGTTCGCTTACCGATTACATGCTCGCGATGCGAGACTTCCACCGCGAGAAGGGTTCGCTGCTTGGCTATAACCAAGTGCAACTATCCGAGGCCGGCTACAGCGGCGAAGCATATCGCGATGCTTATCAAAAAGGTCGCGATTACACACCATTCGCGCCAGGTGTTCGCCTTCAGAATGTCGAACCAGGACCGTTTAGTGCTGGTCCGTTTGATCCAACCGCAGTCGGCGAAGAACTTCCAGCACCGCTCATGACCGAACCGGAGATAACGACAACCATCGAAGCAGACAATCAGTAATCGAGCGTTTGCCGGACAAGCCCATTTCAAACTTCCATCGCGTTCGAACAAAACATGTTCCGCTCGCATGAACAGGATCGAATATTGGATACCGCGACACATGCTTCGGGACATGCTAACGAGCTTGCCCTTGAGCTGGACAGCGCAGCGATCTCCAAGACTAAGTCGCAGATTAGCGGCCTCGTTTCGGAGATAGCTGGTCTTGCGCGGTCGCATCGTGATCCAACTTCCTATGCGACCGATATGCTCCCACGTTTGGCCCAGTCGATGGCGGCCACCGGTGCGGCTCTGTGGTCTGTCGATCACGAGGGCAATTGGCAGGCTGTCCACTGTTACGCAATGCCAGGGGTGCTCTTAGAAGAATACTCATCGGAAGATCTACAATCCGATGTGACCCAAGATGCGGATTCGCTCGAGTCGAAGATCGATCACGCAATTGGTAAAAGCCTGAGCTCAATCGAAAGCTTGATCAATCCGCCAGCAGCAAGCGGCAGTTCAACGACTGTCGGCGATAACGATTTGCGGCAAACAGCCAACACCGATCAATCAGCGAAGACACGCCACCTTCGTCCCTCTGCCATTCATCAGACTCTCCTAGCCAAGGTTCATCAAGAACGACAGCCAGTCCTCGTTCCTCCTGGCTCGTGCGAAATGGACCAAGCCACCAGTGGGTCCTTGAAAGAATCGTCGCTTCCTGTAAATCCAACCGCGATGGCTTTAATCTTCGCGCCCGTTCCTATTGAAAGCAGCCTCGGAAGTTGGTGGTTACAAGTGGTGCAAGCTCCGAGCGGCGGAATAGCCACTCAGCGAGGTTACCTTCGATTTGTTGCGCAAATTGCAGACCTCACGGCCGACTTCCTCAAAACGTATCGTCTTCGTGAGCACCAATACCAAATACGAATCAACTCGGAAACTTTTAAACTTCTCGAGATCGCATCCACTCAGCATGCGTCTGCCCGTCCAATAGACATCCTTCCACGAATCATCGCTCGAATTCGCGATATCCTTGAGTGCGATCAAGTTTTTCTCGTCCATCGAGATCATCGCAACCAATCCTGGCAAACACTGGTCGCCAGCGGGATGCGTTCGGTAAAGTCGCAGAGCGACGGCAGTCAAGCGATCTCAATTGCTGTGAATTGGTTCCTGCGACAATCAGCGGTGCATCAACAGCCATATTGCCCGACTTCTATGCTTGCCGAAGATCGACGACTTCGAAAAGAGAGCCCTCATCAGCCAGAAACAATCGCGATTCGATTCGCCAATGCACCAACAGGTCAGAAGCGGCCCGGTTCATTTCAGCCCAATGCGTGCGAAAATATCTCACGCAGTGCCGAATCGAGTGACGAAGCCATTCTTCGGTTCAACGCGATGTTTAGCTCGGCAATCACGACGTGGATTCCAATCTTTTCGGATCAACCGAATCATGATTCTGGAGTCGGACTGCTAGTATACTGGTCGTTGCCTTCAGCCCGTCCTTCTCCAGAACAACTTGACCGACTACTCTCGCATACACAGCAAGTCACCTCGGTAGTCCTCCAAGCGACACGTCCGCCCGCGCTTGCGGCATGGACAGGCAACGCGCTCACGCGACGAAAAAAAGTGAGTTCACGGATCTCTTCCGTTTTGAAATCACGAATAGCAATCGCGTGTTTAACCGCTGTTTGCCTCATCGGTGTCGGGTTTATTCCCGTCCAGTCTCATTTGATTTCTCCGGCTACGATTGTTGCGGCCAAACAACACCGACACTATGCGAGTAGCGACGCGACCGTACGATCTGTTAAGGTTGACTACGGCCAGGAGGTTACCGCCGGACAAGTTCTTATTGAGCTTGAGGACCGTAATCTCCAACGGTTGTTCGATCAAACCGAAGCCGAGATGCGTCAGATCGACCAGCAGATGGTCAGCTTGAACAATCGACTGCTCCGCGATCAACAACTTTCCGAATCGAATAGATTCGCCTTGGAAGGAGAACTAGATACACTTCGGAAGCTGGCCCCACAAACAGCAATTAGACTCAGTGATTTGCGAAAACAAATCAATGCACTGAAAATTGTTGCCACTTCCGATGGAGTTGTCACGACATGGAACGCTTCGCAATCGCTTCAAGATCGCCCGGTTCGGACTGGCCAATTGTTAGTTTCTGTGCAAGCCACTGAAAGCCCATGGATAATCGAAGCGAGAATGCCTCAACATCATTCTGGTCAGTTTCTAAAACTTGTAGCGGATCAAACTTCTTCCAGCAAACCGATTGAAGCGCAGTTTTCTTTGGCGAGCCAACCGCTGCGTAACATTCCAGCCTTTTACCGCCCCGAAGAAAAGGGGTCGATAGTCGCGATCAGTGCCGATTCGATCTATGAATCGATTTATCGAGTTCGGTTCGCGATTCCGAAAATTAGCGATAAGACTATTAGCTCCGGTAGCGCCGCGACTCTGCGAATTGACGCCGGACAAGTCCCTCTTTGGAAGGCACTTTTTGGCGACGCGATCAATGGGGCGTGGGCAAAATGGAGGCTTTGGACTGGCTTATGATTCTATTAAACTTGCACAATAGTTACTGGAAAAGCATGCTTTGGCCGACTATTTATTGTCTGATTCATTCGATCAGCAGATTCGCTTTTGTATCGAGATTTATCGTCGTCGCAACAAGCATGCTTGTCGGAACTGCTCTGATCGAGCGTGATGGGTGGGCTGAAGGAAATCCGCTCATCCCCTCCGCGAATGTAGAAACAAATGGATGGTTGAAGTATCCGAATTCACCTGTCTTCGCAATTGACTCGCTGGAGATACCCGCAAAACAAACGGGGGTACTGGAAAATCTTTCCGTCGAGGTCAATCAGTCGGTCACCGCAAATCAAAAAATCGGGAACTTGGATCGCAGTGCGGCAAGACTCGAAGAAGCGGCGGCGATTGTTCAGTCACAATTTGCTGCGACCGTGGCGAGTGATGAAAGCGATATCGCCTTTGCAAGAATGATTGTCGACGAGGCAAAGATCGCGTTGGATTCGTACGAACAAATTAGCGCTCGAGGCTCGGCGACCGATGCCGAAATGCGTTCCAAGCGACTTGCTGTTTCTCAAGCAGAACTCAAGGTTCACAACGCACTTCAAGCAATCGAACAAGCAAAGCTGAAAGCGAGACTCGCTCAAGTGAATGTGCTTACTGCGCGTCAACAACTTGATAGCTTAGATATTGTTGCACCATTTGCTGGAACAATTACAGAAGTGCTCTGTAAAAGTGGCGAATGGCTTCAGGCTGGTCAACCTGTAGCCAAAGTCATACGGCTCGACGAACTACGAGTTGATTGCTTTGTCTCGAGGTCTCATGTGAACGTTGCTAGCTTGATTGGTCAGCCTGCGCTCATCTCGATATTAAGCCACAACAACCAACGCGATACACTTGCTGGTCGAGTTACGCGATTCGAGCCGCAAGTGACCGCAACTGGCGATATTCGTATTAGTGTTGTTGTTCAAAACCAGCGTCGAAATGGAGAGTGGCTCTTACTCCCAGGCATGACGGTTGATCTGCAAATACAACCTTCGATCAACAATGTATCCAAGAGCACGCGATCGTTCCCCTTAGCCAGATAAAATCTGAGCCGATGACTTTTGAGGGTAAACACGATGCACTCGGAAAAACAACCAAACGATACGATTGCTTACCGCCTTCGGTCCGACCTTCAATGGACGGAAGTCCAAGGACGCAAGCGAGATTGGTGGATCGCAACAGACCCGCTTCGATCGCAACACTTTAGATGCTCGCCAGAAGAACGTGAGCTACTGAAACTGCTGGATACATCACGGACTATCGCGGACTGGCGACAGAGTTACGTTTCCAAAAACAAAGGAAAATCAATCCGCACCGATGACCTCCAACGATTGCTTACGCGATTTTTAGAATATGGATTTCTCAGCCCCCATTTAAATCAATCTCTGTTAAATCAATCTCTGGTAAATCAATCAGAGGTAAGCTCTTTCCAACGAACCGATATATCACAAAAGACTTCTACAAGCTTGCCACAAAAGGTAGTATCTGTCATCCAATGGATCGAGCAGTTCCCCTGGAGGCTGATACAATTGCGATGGTCGCTTGGGAATCCTCAACGATTTCTTCAAGCGATCTCAGACCGCTTTGATTTGCTTTACGATCCTCGCGCAGTCACGGCATGGCTCTACGGGTTCGTTGTCGTTTTTGCATTGGTGATGTTGCGGCTCGCCTCCGATACCGACCCTCTTGCATGGCATCCAAGTCGTTGGACAGCACTTACGTCCTGGATCCAGTTTGGTAACTGTGTGGCCATCTTGATGGTCACGCGAATCTTCCATGAGATGGGGCACGCAATTGTTGCAACTCGACTAGGTGCAAAGGTTCGCGAGATCGGGATTTTTTGGGTTCTCGGAGTTGCTTGCCCTTATGTGGATGTCACTGATGCGTGGCGGCTTCCATCTCAAAGCAAGCGTATCTCTGTATCGCTTGCCGGCATCTATACCGAAATAATCCTAGCAACCATCGCCGCAATTGTTTGGCTAAACACGGCTCCTGGTTTCGTGAACACAACCTGCTGGCAAACAATGATTATTTGTTCCGCGATGACCATTGCCATTAACATCAATCCACTCGTCCGCTACGACGGCTATTTCGCATTATCGGATTACCTAGAGATTGCCAATCTTCGAGAATCCTCGACGCTGGCGTTGCGTAAAGTGTTCGCAAGTAGCTCAAAGCATTCCGCGTTGAAAGGGAACGCAGTAACCCATCGATCATCTTTTAGTTTTTCAGAAGTCGGACTGACTCTTTTTGGGCTAGCTTCGGCAATCTATCGTTTTTTTTTAACATTTTCATTTGCCATCGCAGCGGTAACGATCGGGCGAATGTGGGGACTCGATTCGATCGGTCTTGGTGTCGCGATCAGCCTGGCGGTTTGCGCGTTTATCCTGCCCGTACTTCGCGGGGCCATTGTTTTGCTGAACCAACGGAGTTTGATTTCTTTCCGGACTGTGGTTGGCTACAGTTTGCTTGCTGCGATAACTTTTTATGCTGTTGTAATACCGCTTCCGTCATTTGTTGTTTGCGATGGGATTGTAGGTTGGTCGGAGCAGAAAATCGTTTACACAAAAGAGTCCGGACGATTA
>JANODQ010000364.1:0-2156 GCA_031412775.1 Pirellulaceae bacterium
AGTTGCGGTTTGCTCTTCGACAGCACTGGCGATAGTACTGCTAATATCGTTGATCTGGTTGATCACAACGCTGATCTGCCGAATGGCTTCCACGGCACCTTGCGTATCATTCTGGATCATCTCGATCTTTTGACTGATATCTTCGGTTGCCTTGGCGGTTTCCTTAGCGAGTTCTTTCACTTCGTTTGCTACCACGGCGAATCCCTTACCAGCTTCACCGGCTCGTGCGGCCTCGATAGTTGCGTTGAGTGCAAGAAGGTTGGTTTGCTCGGCGATTGATGTGATGACCTTCACAACCTTACCGATTTCTGCAGAACTTTCGCCCAGTTTGGTAATCGTCTTGTTCGTGCTAGCAGCAACGTCAACCGCTTGTTGCGATACTCGCGATGCTTCAGAGGCGTTCTTCGCGATTTCTCGGATAGCGGAGTTCATCTCTTCAACGCCAGTTGCTACGGTGTGTACGTTTGCGCTGACTTGTTCTGAAGCAGCCGAAACAATGTTGGCTTGCGACGATGTTTCATCAGCACTTCCGCTCATCTCAGTACTCACAGCCGAGAGCTCTTCCGAAGCACCAGCCAAGGCGGTTGCGTTCTCCGCGATCGAGCTCATGCTATGACGAAGATTTCCAAAGAAGCTTTCTAAGCCTTGTCCCATTTGACCGATAGGATCATCCCCCGTAACCGTGATTGAATGAGTTAGGTCACCTTGTGATGCTGATTGGACGACATCTAAGATTGAGTTGACCTTGCTCTTGAGGTCTTCCGCTGCAGTCTTTTGGTCAGTAATATCGATCGCAAACTTGACGACCTTTGTAAGCTTTCCAGTCGAGTCAGCAATAGGACCGTAGTTTGCGAGTAGCCAAATGCTCTTGCCTGATTTTCCGAATCGATGAACTTCTCCAAGTTGCGTTTCACCGCGATTCAATGCGGCCCAAAATTCTTTGTATGCTGCTGACGTCCGCTCTTGAGGATCAACAAACATCGAGTGGTGGTGGCCGCGAATCTCATCCATCGAGTAGCCGACTGTGTTCAAGAAATTATTGTTTGCTTTGACTATGGTGCCATCAAGATTGAATTCAATAACAGCTTGCATTCGCGATATCGCAGCGATTTGGCCTGCATAGTCCACATTGATTTCTCGCTGTTGTCCGACTGCCTTCCAGTCCACTTTATCGACATTTAAAGCGACATACATTCCTTCGACAGTGGTGTTCAGGGCAGAAGCCAACTTGCCTACTTCGTCCTTGGAAATAATAGGTAGACGTTGCGAAAGGTCTCCGTCTGAAACCTTGGTCAATGCTGCAACAGCGGCTTGCAGTGGTCGTGTGATGCCGCGGGCGAGCCAAAATCCTACGAAAGCAACAACCAGTGTTGCAAAAGTCCCGGCAATCAAGAAGAAGTTTCGCATTGCGTTAGCTACCGCTTGGACGTTCTCGGTTGGCTCTCGAAGTGATACCCCCCAGCCATATCCTGGGAAGCCTAATGCTCCTTCGGAGGTTGCGTAGCCGTTGAGCATGGAGACGCCGGTACGCGCATGATTCTCAACAGTGAAGCCGGTTTTGCCATTAACAATGTCTTTGGCAAATTGTAGTTCTTTTTCTAATAAGTTTACTTTGAGGACTGCATTCATGTCGTAGTCATCAAGAATCATCCCGTCTTTTCGCACCACGTTAGCTTTTATGTCGCGACCAGCCTTTTTCGCATTCTCGACTTGCTCGTTCATGATTTGTGATACGATTCGTTGGAATGATGCTCGATTTGACCATACTCGAACGACTTTACCAGTCTCGTCAAAAATCGGTGCCGAGAAGTTAAGGGATAAACCATTTTCAGTTGTGACTTCTTTTACAAGCGGATCGAAATCGGCATCGCTGTAGAACGTTTGCCCTTTCTGAATCGTTCCATTAGTACATTTCTTAAACCACTCCTCATCTTTGACATTTCGTCCGATCAAAGACGACGTGTTGAGGGGTTTTCCTAAATAGTCTTTGCTGTTCGTACTAACGATATTGCCTTCCGCGTCGGCTATAACCAGCAAGTCATAACAGCCATAAGTCACCGTTAAAAAATCGAGCAATTCGGACAGCCCCTCTTTTGCACCGAGTGCTTGTGGATTATGTGAAAAGGCCTGGACATCTCCGTAGCGTTCGAACAGAT
>JANODQ010000365.1:0-3915 GCA_031412775.1 Pirellulaceae bacterium
CGCGCGGCGAGTTCGTTACGGCACAGTTTTCCCTGCAAGTGCCTTACGGCGCTGAGAAATCCCGGTTTACCTGGCGACTCTTGGTGTCCAAGCGTCACTTCCTAGGCTTGGGGCATAGAGTTCGACCGTCTTTTCATTGACCAATCTTCGGCCATCTGCCATCTCGTATCGAACGTGAACTTGGACACTCTTCGCGATAGGCCGCTTGGATTGCCAAGCAACTGCAACGTGAAAACCTTGTGAAAAACCGATTGGTTCCAAGGACTGCTGAAGCTCTTCTGCCGTCCAAGTCCATCGACCTATTTTTGATTCCCCTTCAGGCCTTCCGGAATCGACAACGACCAGCGTCATACCAGCAACTTCAGGAAGAAAATCGCCATGCTGATTCCTTGGTTGCAACACAATTCTTAACCCATCTTCGTTTGGATCTGATTCGCGATTTGAACCACGACAAAGCGAAGGGTGAAAGGCGATTTCGACGACCCTTGTATCCGTTGGCTGCGCGATCCAATCTGGTTCTCCAATCACTTCTGTGCGAGAGCGGGCGGTGGGCGAATCTTGGACGTTACTAGAAGGCAATCGACCAATTGCTCCAGCTTGAACAACGACGCTGCTCTCTTTTTTGGCAAAGACAGGAACGACAATTTGATTCGATGCGATCGCGTCTGGGTCAGACACAGTCGGAAGCGGAATCATAGGGTTTTCATCGTCGTAACTCGCCCCTCGGTTTTGCGTAGTAGGGAAAGTGGGAAGCGGTGGAGGCATCCACGGGCCAGGAAGGATTCCGTTTGGAACAGTTTTGCTGTTTGGAATTGAATTTGAATTTGGAATTGGATTGGCATCTGGAAGTTTGAACGGAAGCGTTTCGATCGACCCTGGAACGCCCATCTCGATCTCTGGTGGCTCGAGGTCCGAAGAATTAGCACCTGATGGGGAACTTGGCTTAGCCGGACCGGTTTTATTTGTTGCTGGCGCACTGAGTCCCTTTGGATCGGGTGTCGACTTCGGAGCGGCCTTCAAAGCCGGTTCTGTAATTGGATCGATGATCGGATCTGACTGGGGAAGGATCGGCGTTGTCGGCATTGCTTTCGGTGCGTTATCGCTACCAGAGCTGGCCCGGCTTCGCGAGTCCTGAAGCTCTTTAAGTCTTTGTCGTAGAGGGGAGTTGTTTGAACGCTGCTGAGCGTTTGAAGATTGCTGAGCTAGTGAACTGCGAAGCGATTCGTTCTCCGAGCGAATGATATCGAGCTCGTCTTCGGTTCGACGGTAAGCTGCGTCGTATTCAAAGATACGGTCTTCCAGTTCGCGAATCTCACCAGCCATGCGTTCAACGTAAAGATCCGTGTACGCTCGACGTTGACATCCAGCCATTAACAACGTGCCAATAGCAAAAATCCATAGGGCCGCGGCCATGGTCAGTCGTTTCGATGATAGCGAAATCACGTTCGACATCTTGAAAAAAGAACCGCTTGAACAATGAATTGGTGAGTCTAGGAAAACGCGGTTTTCGCAGTAACGATGGCGATAAGACGCGTGTATTTGGAGGGTTTAGCTAATTCTAAATACCGAAGTCAATTGCATCTTCGAAGTGCTAGCATCATCGTTATCGGTTTTTTCAGCAAAGTTGCTCAGATCGGAACATGTGGACCGCCGATGCTATCCGATGACTGACGAACCTCGTGTTCCTATATTTTGTAAAACATTTCCATCATGCAACCAGTGCGGCCGCAATCGCCAAAACAAATCGAACGAGCTAGCTCCGCTATCGCTCTATCGATGGTTATTGCATTTGGCGTGATGCCCAAGCTGAATCTGACCGCTCTCGCAATCCTGGCCTTTCTATCGCTAGCCAATCAATTCACTCGAAAAGTCGCAATTGTCGGCTTCCTTTCCTTCTTGCTGTCAGGCACTCTCAATCCGGTAATGCAGAGTATTGGCTTCAGTTCATTTGCATTCCCGGTAGTCCAATATCTATTGAATATTTTAGAGCATTTTCCTGTTGTGCCTTGGTTCCGTTTGAATAGCCCAGCCGTTCTCGGAAGCATATGGACGGGAGTTGCCGCCTATACCACGTTGATGCTTGCGGGCCTTGTGATGCTTTCGGCTCGATCTCGTGAAGGTCATGCCACGAAAGCGAACTCGGTGGACTTATCGTTGCTGGACAGAGACTTAGTCACGGGAGAACTTAAAGCTTCCACGATGCAGACCTCATCAACGCTTAGTCAGATGGATGATAAACAAGTATCGCACGTGGCGATTGATGCCCAAGCGATTGATTCTTCGATAACGAGCAATGTGCGTGCAGAGAATGAACGGAAACGAATCTCTTCGTCCGGCAATTTCATTCCAGAAAACATCAAAGAGAATGCAGTTGCATTGGCTGCGTCAGAAGACTATTTCAACATGGAGATTCGCGAGTCGATTATCGAGATAATCCGTTTCAGAAGTTCGAAAGATGCGGACTTACGCAACGAAGCATCGCGTGCTTTCGAGCCCTCACGAAATACTAATCCAAACAAAATTATCAGCCTCCCTATTCATAATCTGATGCAAACCAAGACTCAGTCCAACTCAATAATCTTCACTGAAGCCAAACCAACATTAGATGCTGGTCGTAGTGTGGCTTCGAGCATGACTAACGCAGAGCGAGCGATGGAGAAAACTATGAACTTGATCAAGTCTGAATTCGAACCCACAGCTCCAGTCGACGCGATGAACTCAAGCAATCATGTAAGACACGAGTCGCATTCGACCCAGCAAGAGCCAACATCGAATCTTAGTTCAAAGCCTCGTGATGAAGCCCTGAGATATCTGTTGTGGCATCTAAGCGAAGCCAAGGATCAACCTGTCATTCGGGAACGAGCTTCATGAAGCGACGGTCGATACTCGCCTTTGTAGTCATTCCGGTTGCCGGGCTGTTAACACTGCCGACTTTGTCGAGCTGGATTGTCCAGGATTTCCTCCAGCAGACAATGCGAATCGACGGCGACTTTGAAGGCGTTTCCATAGACCCAATCAATGGTAAGCTGGTTTTAAAGAACCTTGTCTTGGGCGATGATTCTTCAGTCAACGATAGTCTTGAAGAGTCCGCAAGCGTTGCCAAATCGATCAACAGCGCAGGCACCATCTGGGCTAATTTCTCGCTACCGCAACTGCTTTATCGACGCTTCGATTCATCGTTAATCGTATTGGATGGATTAGAGATTGGGCAATGCGACAAGTCAGCAATGATGCTGCCTGAATTCAAGCCAAACGTTGATTTGCAGCCGAAGAAACGATTGCAGCAGATCACCGCTGATACCAGTTCCAAGATCATCAACGATCCAGTTTTTCAGATATCGCTTAAAACTGCGTTGGATCAAGCTAGAAGTCGATCCGCAGTTAGTCGACAACATCTCCAATCCGAGTTTGATCTTTTGCAGAGAGATGCAAAGTTGCTTTCGGTAAAGCCACTCGACACAGAGAATCCGCTGCGTAGTGATTTAGAAGCGAAGCGAATTCGCGCTGAACTTGATCGAATCGCCGGAGAACTCAAATCCCTGACGGCGACTCTCGAGCGAGATATTGAAAGAACAAAAGATTCAGGACCGTCTGCTCGAGATAAGATACTGGTCGATTGGATGACGTGGAACAATACACGTTTGACGGAAGTCGGCGGGATTGACGTTGAAGGCCATGTTCGAATGATGCTTTCGGCTTACGCATCGGAATGCATCAAACCAATCGTTCCCGCGTTAGTAACGACGCATGCAATTTCAAGATGGAGTATGGGCGAGTCGAACGCGGTCGTGGATGGTGCTGTGGATGGTGCTGCCGATGCAAAGCGACTCAAGCATTTTGACCTCGTCACGAATCCCAAAGGTCAATCGCCTTTTGCCTTTCGAAACGTAAAGTTCCGGGGGCGAACGCTAGTTG
>JANODQ010000366.1:0-4757 GCA_031412775.1 Pirellulaceae bacterium
GATTCTTATGGTCCATGGCAAACAATCCACGTGTACCGGAGAAAATCCGTCAAAGAACAGCAACATACGGCTTGCCCAAAGACGAGTTTACCGACAACGGCGGCTGGCCATGGATGATCTATATCCGCGAAGCACGCCGAATGGTAAGCGACTACGTGATGACGCAGGTCGACTGTTCAGGCAATCGTAAAGCACCGGACCCTATCGGGTTGGGGTCGTTCGGTATGGACTCGCATTGCGTACAGCACATTGTGACCGAAAATGGAAAAGTGCAGAATGAGGGTGTTATCTGGCGGACACCACCTAGGCCATATGGTATTTCCTATCGCTCAATCATCCCTAAGCGCGGCGAGTGCGAGAACCTCTTTTCGCCGATATGCCTTTCTGCATCGCATGTCGCACATGGTTCTATTCGCATGGAGCCTGTATTTATGGCGCTGAGCCAAAGCGCTGCAATCGCTGCCGGTATGGCAATTGATAAAAACATAGTCGTGCAGGATGTACCTTATGAGGCACTTCGCGAAAAGCTGGAGTCTGCTAAGCAAATTGCGAGACCTGAATCATGGAAGAGACCAACAAACGCGAAGAATGAAAATGCCAAAGAACCGCCGAAGAAAAAGACAGCAGCAGCGACCAACTGACAAAGTAAGATTGGCAAGCTAAATGTTATTTTATTAAATGATGCCGATTTCGCTTTCGGCTCATCAATATGTTATGGTCACTGCAAAGCTAATACTTCAAGAATCGATTGTTTGGATGCGAGCGGAAGTCGATTGACTTATTTTCGCGGTAACAGATCGCGTTCAACTCCAGTGCAATTTTCGTGACCGTACATTATCAGCAAGATTTCATCGGTTGCGCAGATAGAGAACTTTGATGACTAGCGAGAACAGAAAATTTCGCTGGAAAGCACTTCGACAACCATGGTTTGAAGGCCCGATGCGTCTTCTTTAACCTGTTGCGAGATCCGATCGATTTCTGAACGATCCGTGTGCTCCATGAGCCTTCCAGTGGCGTAGGAAAGCATCGTTTCGACCATGTGGCGAATTAAGAAATCACTTCGAGTGCCAGATAGTAATCGCTTGAAATCAGAAAAGTCCGCGTACGTTTCACCAGAAGGAAATGTTCCCGAGGGATCGACTTTGGGTGCCGTTTTACCTCCCTTTGGCTTTCCATATTTGTCTCGATAACGACCAATCGGATCGAAGTGCTCTAAAGCAAAGCCCATTGGATCGATCTTGCGATGGCAAACGTTACATGCTGCGTCTGCCCTGTGTTTGGCTAGGCGTTCGCGAATAGTTGTCGCTCCACTCACATCGGATTCAATGGCCGGAACGACATCCGGTGGCGGTGGCGGTGGAGTCCCTAACATATTTTCTAAAACCCACACGCCTCGAGTCACCGGAGAAGTATCAACACCATTGGCACTCGCAGTTAAAACTCCAGCCATCCCAAGAACACCACCACGCCGATTTCGATCCTTCAGCTCCACCTTCTGAAATCCATCAGCCAATCGCAGTGTGTCTTTTTCCGCAAGCCCGTATAGCTTTGCAAGCTTCTTATCGACAAAGGTGTAATCGGAGTCGATAAAGTCCGTCACCGAGCCGTTCGTTTCTAGCAAATGACGGAAAAAGTGCTTCGCTTCTTCTTTCATCGAAGTGGGTAAATCTTCTGAGTAATATTCGCTTGCAGTTTGCCGAGGTGGAGGCAAAGATCCAATGACGCGAAGATTCAACCAACTATCGAGGAAACGTTTAACGAATTCATCGGATCGCGTGTCCGTCAACATACGGAGTACCTGTTGCTTGAGCATGGTAGGTTCTCCAAGTTGATCATCTTTGGCAGCTTGCATTAATTCATCGTCCGGTGGAACTCCCCAAAGTGTGTACGACAGTCTCGAGGCAAGATCGTAAGACTCAAGCTTCGAATCATCTTCAGGCGTCTGTTCACAAAGATAAAGGAAAGAGGGTGCGCAAAGAATCATTTTGATAGCATCCAATGCAGCTTGAAGATCAGAGGCTTTTTCATCCAAACGCTTTCGATAGATCTTCTCAATACGCAAACGATCTGATTCAACAAGAGGCCGACGAAATGCTCGCTCGCCGAAGGCGTATAGCTGCGTAATTGCACGTTCCGATTGAAAGCCTTCGGGTCCAAAAACGGCGATCTCTTCGGCTGTACCACTGGGTTCCGGCAATGGTCCTCGTATCTTGATCTCATCAATTCGAATGTGGGGTAACGCACCATTGGTGAGCAGCTTGGATCGGCTAACGCCCAATTCCTTCTCCACCTTTAGTTCCTCTTTGTACTTCTTATTTGTTTCAAGAACTGAAGCACGCGACTCATACGGTCCATTGGGGAAAATGAATCGAGGCGTTTGACCTTCCTCAAGCCAAACACGAAAAGTGATCCACTCTGCTTCTTTGTCAGGAACAATTGCTTGACCAAGAATAGGCTCAATCGATTGCGGGTAATGAATATGCCCACGCTTGATGTCGCCTGGCACGACAGCTAGCTGAAAAGGCTCACTAAAGTCGATTCTAAAAATCTTTGGATCGTAATGCGTGTCGCGATGCATTGCTTGAGCGTGCACTTCAATATCGTAAAGCCCGGAGACGGGTACGCCGTGAAGGAAATCTTCGATGTGACCATATCCACCCTGCCGCGTGTCGGTATTAGGTTGCTCGTAAATACAAAGATATCGGTAATTGAAGACCGATTTGTGCGGCCCGGCGAGCTCTTCATACTGGACGAAATTACCTTGGAAATGCCAGTCCTTCACCGGTGTCTCTGGCTTGTTCAGTCGAAGTTCAACCAAGCGATTGGCTGCACTAAAGTACTGATCCAACAATACACCTGAAGTGATCATAGCCGATCCGATTCGATCAATATTTCGACTAGCTGTCTCGGAAGGAAACTCAGTCGTTAATCCCAGTGTATCCACGCGACGCGAAAAGAGGGATGCTAAGGTGTTTTCGTATTCTCGATTGGTTAACCGACGCATCACGGTTCTGCCACCCGTGCTCTGGAGGCGACTCCGTGCGTCTCGCATACTCGATCGAAGAAACTCGACGATCGCTATACGTTCTTCAGTCGTTGGCTGCTCGGCATCCGGTGGTGGCATCTGCCGAAGCGTAAGTTGATCAACGATCTCATCGGTTGTGATGACATGGGATTCCGAACCCAAAGGCATTTTAAGTGTCTCAAATTCACGATTGCCCTGAGCATCCTGTTGATTATGGCAATCGATGCAATAAGAACCCAAGAACGTAGAAACCTTTTCAATCGGCTCATCGCCCGAAGCTAAGGTGACCAATGAAGCAACCCAAACAAAGCAACAAGCGAAAACAGTAGCTGCACTCCGTACTTTTGATTTCAACAACATCATTCATGAATCCAACGGACGAAAATACTTACTTTCAAAAAAATACGCTCCAATTAGGAGAACGTCCCGGTGCTGGTTCCGAACGAATCGGCAGGAATTCCGAGTCGTTGAATGATATCGAGGAACAAATTACAAAGCGGAACTCGCTGCGTCATATTCTTAAATTCACCCTTACCATAACCACCCCCGGCCATGATGATTGGCAAGTCATCGTTAGTATGTGAGTTCGCATCGGCAATACCACTTCCAAACAGAACTGCTGTCGAATCTAAAAGCGATCTGTCGCCGTCATTGATCGCGGCAAGACGCGTTAAGAATTTGCTGAAGTGCTCGATTTGATAGTGTTCCAATTTCATGAGCTCCGCGATTGCTTGTTCGTCATTGCCGTGGTGAGATAGCCCGTGATAGGACTTGTCGATACCTAAGTCTTGAGGCAAGAAGCTACCGCCAATTTCGAGCGTTGCGACGCGGGTCGAGTCGGTCTGGAGAGCCAACGCGATCATCTCATAGAGCAAAGGTAAATCATGAACCGTGTTACGATCAGCGGGCCGGTCTAAAGGAGCTTTTGGCTTCGGATGATCTATCCACTGCGACTTGGCATGGAGTCGCTTTTCTACGTCTCGTACCGACGTAAGATACTGGTCCAGTTTGGCATTGTCTTCACGATTGATCTGACTTGATAGGGCTCGTGCTTCATCGACCATGGAGTCCAAGATCGAGGCTTGCAAGCCGTTTGCGATTTTTTGCTTTTCGCGCTGTCCCAACGAATCCTCAACGAAGAGCTTTTCGAAGAGGGCACCCGGTCCTGTAATCGGAGCGACACGTATACCGGAACGGGTCCAAGCCAATTGACAACCACCGTGAATGCCATCTTCGGAACCCACAGTGAGCGATGCGAATCGAGTTTGATTACCAATCGAATCAGCGATAAATTGATCTACAGTAACGTTTCCATCTGGGCGATTTTTCGCTTCATGATGAAGTACGCCTGACAAGAAAGTATGAACCGCAAAGTGTCCCCCTTTCAATCCGTGATTCAGCCCTCGGTAAACGGTCATCTGGTCGCGAAGCGGTTCAAGCGGCTCGAGCAACTTCGTCGATTCGAATTCCTTGCCAACGGTTTCCGGAAACAACTGCTTGCGTTGAAAGCCAAGTAAATTCCCGACTGCTACAAATCTACGAGCACTGACTCCCGCTCCCGGTGCAACATCAACGACCGATCGCTTACCGACTGCATCTTCAGCGAACGAGGGCAAGGCAGGGATCGCCAGTGCTCCAGCAACGGATTTCATCACAAAACGGCGGCGTGAGAGGGACGGATGCATCGCTGAAGCTCCAGACGTTTGCTAGGTGTGGGATTCTGAACGAATCG
>JANODQ010000367.1:0-11902 GCA_031412775.1 Pirellulaceae bacterium
ATCCAAATTGGCAGTCGTTTTACGCGGCCGATCAGCGGGAATGTGACAGCGGCCGTATCCACGACGATATGCTCTTTAACACTTACCGGCTGATTAAACGAGCCCAGACACTTAAGGCTTCGATCGACATCGACTTGACACGGTCCAACTAGATCATGAAAAGTCAATTCATCCAAACCGACTAGGTGACTTTCGGCATTCAATAAGGCACCTGGCAATAATTGGCGTACATAGCACGATGCGTAAGCTAATAGTTCCAGTTGGAAGGTCTCTCACTGACACATTGAATTAGCCTTACGGTACGCTAATTTCCCAGCAACTGCTTAAATGCCGATTCCACGTTTAACACGTTTAAAAAAAGGCAAAAAAAAACCTTCGCTGACCGGGGCAGGTGATCAGCGAAGGCATTCTAACTCTAGACGACCGGGGCAGGTGGTCGACTAGAAGCCGTCTCAAATCCTGGGGCAGAAGGTTTTTGAGACGACCGACTTACTGATGAAATAATAGAATGAATCTTTTCGTCGTCAAGTACTTTGGGACAATTTTGCAAAATAATCTTACTTTAAGTCACCTTCAGGGGCTCTAGCGGGGACTGCGTTGTCCGTATGGGCGGGTTCGCGGCCGAACCGTTTTGTCCAGGTGCGTTCGATTGCGGTCGAAACCATCAGCATTTGCATTAGCTGGCCTAGGTGAAGTTCGTCTACCTGGGGAATAAAAAGATTAGCTGTCGGAATGCCTGATTTTCTGCATGACTCCGCGAGTTTTGCTACGGAAGAACGGTACAAACCCGGCAGCGTTTGCTCTATGGATTGCAGGCATGCGTCGCCGTCCGAAACACTTCGGTCGCTCGATTCGGAATCGATCCCCAGATCGGTCGTAGCCAAAGGATCAAAACGGCACTCTTCAACGACAAAATGAATCATAAGCGGCACTCTGAATCGACGGGCTTGGATGAGTGCCGCTGGCGCAATTCCACTCGCAGTCGTGTCGTCCGCCGGGATTGGTACTGTACCTACCGTGGAGTCCGTTTCATTTGCTGAGATTTTTGTCGTGCTGGTAGATCCAACTGAATCATTTCTGTCCCTTTCGAGTAATCGCTGGTACCAACTTCGTAAACTTTTAAGCGATTGATTTAGCGGCGATACGATGCGACCGCTTATACAAGGATGCGACGCGAGCAAGGAATTGAGCGCTGCAAACTGGAGAACACTGTTGTCCTCGGCTGGTGCTTTCTCGAAATGATCGTTGAGAGCCACTGCCCCAACAAGCAATTCAATCACATTGATCCCTAGCATGGCCGCTGGAACTAGACCAATCGAGGTGAGTGCGGTGAACCCCAAACTTTGATGATTTCGCTTGAAATCTGGAAATGGAAAAAAATCACGACAACCGATCTCATTCAATTCTCGACGCAGTAGGCCCTGTGTTCCAGTAATCGCTACAAGGCGTTGCTGAACCTTGGACATGTCACCGGCACAACTCGCTTTAAGGGCCCGAATGAATGGTCTGAGTGCGGCAATTGTTTCGTCGTCATCTCCAACGACAATCAGCCCCCAAGCGTCAAGCTCCGAGTTAGATGGACGACCCTCCGTTGCGTTCAGTAGACTTAGGAGTCCCTGAGTTGCATCGTTGTCAAAGTTGTTCCCATCGAAATTCATTCGAGGCTTACTTCCTCGTGATCCACGCGAAAGCTCGTTCCAATAGGGCTGGCAGCAGCCGTCCAAAAACGACCGAGCGCCGCAATCCACACCATCGATTCCGATGACAACGACCCGGTCCACCGCCGCATGCATCCGATTGGCAACCTTAAAAAGCTTAGCGAGCTCGCTCCCATGGCGGTCCTCCTGATATTCGAGAAGTAGTCGCTTGGGTTCGCTATAAAATGCTGTCTCGAAGCTATCCTGTTCATTCGGGGAAGCGATCGAATCGCGAATCGATTCCAGCTCTTTTGCGACGCGATTTACATCGCTTTCTCTAATGCCTAACCCCCGCAAATATGCACCTGAAGGATCAAATCGAAGTGGCTTGAGCTTGTTGCCTCGCAGTTTCATGAGCGTTGAATTCTAGCTACCAACCAATGTATCAAACCTAGAACTATATAGAACTCGACACCGAGTACAAAAGCAGGTAACGCATCGAATTGAAGTTGGCTTAATTGTTAGATTTGCAATCGACGCCTAATTCACGCTCAAGGTATTCCACTCGAGAAGCTAACTGATTCAACTGTGCCTTGAGGTCTTCTAGTGCTTCCAGAGACTGCGCGAGTTCATTCGTGTTAGTGCGTGATGTTGTATTTGCGACTTTCGCTGCATTGGATGAAATTCCAAGATTGCTTTCTGTTGCGGACGTTGCAGGATCTTCATCGGAATCGTCTTGTGTGTATCCACCTTCGGCGATCTGTTTTTGCAGTTGAGCCAGTTCCCACTCTGGGTAGAGATTGTGCGAAACCAGTTGGCCTCGACCAGATGGTGTGAGCATGACCATCAAGTTACGGCTGACCAAACTATCGATTAAGGCACTCAATGCTGCGAGGTCGGCGATAGGTTCCATTCGCGACGCTCGCGTCCTCAATTCCCCAACTGTTTGTTCGCCTCGTAGAAGCAGTTCTGTCATCACGGCGGCTTCGGTCTTGCTGAGTCCTAGCCATTGGTAAGCGTAGTGCCGGACCTTATCGACGCGACCATTCCCTTGGACAATTGTCAGAGCTCCAAGTCCACGAAGTTCATCCACAATTTTTTCGACTTGATCAGCCGTAAAATTCGTAATCGGCGCACGATTCGTTTTTTGATTGCAACCGGTCGTTAGCCCCGTAAAGGTCATCGGGTAAGCGTCAGGGGTTGTCTTGGATTTCTCCATCAACACCCCCAACACCCGACGTTGCTTTGCATTCATCGGCGACCATACAGCAGTAGCGAGATTAGTTCCACTTGACTGCTCACTCTTTAGTTGCGATTCCATCATCGAAAGTCCATTTCGGGAGATAAACTATAAAAACTTGAGGCATTAAGAAGCATTCCAAATTACGACACTTGTCGCTGTTCGCCAGTATCTACGAGTTTGGATTGAAGCTTTTGCTACGGAATTGTTGGATGAATAGTAGCCTAACTTAGACCTTCGGATCTCGCCACGTCCCAGTAGCTCGTGTTTGCGATGGTGTTTTTCATCATTCGAATGCTCCTGCAGAATCAAAAGTGGACTCACACGTATGAATTTGAACTAGTTCTTAGACCTTTGACAAAGTAACCAGCTCCATCGGGCATGCTGATGATTTTCTCCACTTTGTCGCGTAAAAATTCATCGCATGCTTTCGTTGCTCCGGGGCACACCTTTAATCCATAATCGTCGCAAACAAAAATGGCTCCTGGATTCATCCTTGGGTAGAAAAACGCGATGCTGTCCTTAGTAGGTTGATACAAGTCCACATCGACATGTACGAAGCTAAACTGCTTTTGCTCTACTTCGTGAAAACGATCTGGAATCCAACCGCGATAGAAAGTTTTACCATCGAATTCGCGAAGCGCATCGAAGGCGAGCTGTTCGGACGCCGTCAGATCGCCTCGCGTCCAATAGCTTCCATCTTCGTTAACCGGCGTTGATATTCCATCAAAGGAATCGAAGATATGATGATGCCTTGGGGTAATCGATTTTGAATTAGCAAACAAGATTGTGTGCGAGGCAGCACCGCGGTAAACGCCGCACTCGGCTGTGTCGCCTTCAACCGAGTCGATCATTCGTAGAAGTTGAGCCATCGACCATCGTCGTTGCGTGTTGTAGCCTTCGAATTCATGGAACTGTTGCAGGTAATTGTTGAAGGCCGGATTATGCCACCAATCGGGATCTGGCCACGAGAATCGATAGCCCGGTACAAGTAGCTGGCCAATTTTATTTAAAGCCTCTAAGCGTTTCGCGGGATTCTTCGGATCTCGCATCAGCTCGCGCAGAATGCGAACACTTTTCTTCAAGGTAGTAATCATAGGGGCATTAGCGTTGTTTCAAGGAACGTTGTGTGCTTTCCAGCAAGACACGAAAAGAGCGAGCGATTGCGGTATGGGAGTGAGTGGCAGCAAGATAAACACGCACGGCTTCCGAGTTGATCACGCGTGCTCCAGTAGCATACTCTCGGATCGTCGATGCAGCAGCATGAATGTCTCCACAACAGTCGGTGCCCGCTTTTGACTTCGACAAGAATCCACCGAAATCTTCGAGCGAGACAATCGCGCAGCCTGTCGCGGCGGCTTGAAGGAGCACATTCGGAAATCCTTCGAATTGACTATCACCCGTGGAAAGAAAGATATCTGCTTGTGACATTGTCTGCGCCATTTGATCAAATGGGACATAATCAACAATTGAAACATTCGCTGGTTTATTCCGTTGAATTTCATCTTGAACGCTCGGGTCGGAGCGGTTGATAATCATTTTGAATTCGACGGTCGGACATTTGCGGGCAATCTCTAAACAAAGCATCGGGCGTTTGTGAAATCGATCGTATCGACCAATCCACAAGACTTGTTTTATCTCTGAGTAACGTGGAGATTTCTTTGCTCGTTTTCCCGCTTCAATCCAAGGATCCAATTCGATTGCATTGGGAAGCACTACTCCCTTAATTCCAAAATGACTCCGTAATACTTCACGCTGCGATTGTGTTTGGCAGATAATCGCACTCGCATTGCGAAGAGCTCGCACGCAATCCGCTCCGGTTTCGCCATATGCATTACGATCATCAGGATGAGTAAGATATCGTTGGTCGAGATCTGCGTTGGATTGAATCATAAGTATCCCGATAGAATTAGATGCAGCGGCAGTGGTCATGACGGCTGCACTTTCAAAACTAGACCCAAATGCAATCCAAAAATCAGGGGTCAATTGCCTAAGTCTGTCGTCCGGTTTGTCCGCAGTAAGGGCTCGTCTTCGAAGCGGCCACGTGAGGGCCAAGTAGGGAACTTGCCAAGCAAGATTCAACGACAAACCGTGAATTTGTTTTTTGCGGAGTATAGAAATTGTTTCCGAAACGTCTCGCCGAATCCACTCGCGAGGATCGTAATCAGGGGCCAAGACCACGTTGTGCAGAACTCGCTCGTTTACGATACGATTCGATCGAAACACGAAGGCAACTCGGTCTGAGTAGTCGTCAAGATTTGCAAGGCTCTTGGCGAGCAACCACGCTGATGTTTCCAGTCCACCAACAGATGATCCTGCCGAAGGGAAGATTGCGGGCAACGCTTGCCAGCAAACAAATGCGACGGAAAAGTCCCGATCGATTTTCGTATTGATGGATTGCTGCACGTTGCTTGGAATTGGCTTGGGATCGGCTTGCTAAGACCGTTCTAAAACTATTTTTTTGTTTGTTCTAAAATGATATCGCGTGTGACTTGTTTAATTTTTTCTTGACGCTCAGAGAGGTCCTGCAATTGCCGCAGAATCCCTTCATCTTCGACACTCCCTTTGGGATCATCTGCTTTGCCAGACTCATTCGCCAAGCGTTCGGTACGCGTGTTGATTCGTAGTTGAAGTGTTTTGATTAATCGCAGTTCGGCAAGTGCGTCGACCAGGGGTTGTTCTTCTTGTTCGCCACCTTGATTACCTGGTTGCTTCTGATTGGATTCTTTCTTTTTCTTCTTTTCTTCCATCTTGCGTTGCGTTTCCGTGAGCGATTCAATCATCTCTTCCAGCGATCGAATAATCTCGCTTTGCAGTCCGATGCACGAATCATCGATTCGAGATCCTGCGAAGTACTCAATAACGAGAGCCACGTCTCGATTGACTTGTTCAACGGCTTCCGGAAAGGCCAAACTTGATCCTTCGTCTTGCAGGAGCAGTAATGCCTTTTGGCCCTCCATTTGTACTTTGCGTTCCTCAATTGCCAGCTTGGAGCACTGGATCTCGAAAGTTCGATCTTCGTTAGATCGCGGTGTATCGCGAGTTGCTTTCGATTGATCGGCAACTCGAGTTTGCATTTGTAGCATTCGTCGGAGTCGTGACTCCAAATCGGCCAGAGATCTTTCTACTTCTTCTTCACGCAACTGGCGAAGAATTTTTTCCAGTTCTTCTGCTGCAATTCGCAACTCTTCCTCTGCGGCTTGTTGCTCCTGCGTTGCAGACTCGCGTTCGTCATTCTTAAGTTCCTCTTGAGCCTGCTGCATTTTTTTCTGTGCTTGCTGCAATCGCTTTCGAGCCGCTTCTTCACGCGTTAGTGGTTTTTCCGGCTTTGATTTTTTCGATTCGGAATCTTGAGCGTCAGAGTCACCAGACTGCGGTTTGCCAGACTGCGGTTTGCCAGACTGGGGCTTTCCAGATTGCGGTTTTCCAGATTGGGAATCCTTTGGGTTTTCTTGTTGTTCGCTTGGTTTCTTGTCGCTTGGCTTGCCTTCGGATTCTTGCGTAGATTCACTTGGTGACTTCATGTCGCTCTTCTTTTCCGACGGCTTTGATTCACTCTCCTTGGGCCCATTGTCAGACTTGTTATCGGATTTATTATCTGGCGATTCTTCCTTCAATTTGTCTGACGACTTATCGGATTTCGGGTCAGAATCTTTCTTCTGATCGACGTCTTTTTTGTTGTCCGCGTTCTTGGAGGCATTCTTTTCATCTGCGTTTTTTTTATCAGCGTCCTTGGTCGATTGTTCTTTGGAATCATCCTTGTCGGAGAGGGACTTGTCTTCTGGTGTGAGTCCTTTTTCGGTGGTCTCGGCTTGTTTTCGGATGTCTTCTTGGTCGCGTTGTGCAGATTGAGCGTCTTGTCCACCCTCGGTTCGGCCCCTCAAGGAACGTTGGAGTCGTTCAATTCGTTGGATGTCTTTGATGAGTGCTTCGATACGTTCGCGATCGTCACGAATTCGTGATTGCCGGTTTTCGCTTTGAAGTAATTCTAAAAGCTTAGTGAGACCGTCTTTGGTAGACTCTTGTTCTTTGATCGCTTGGCTGTACTGACCCTTTGCAAGCAAGTCTGCAGCGGACTGTAGCCGCTGAAGTGTGGAGAGTTGTTTGCTAAGTTGTGCGGCTTGTTGAAGCAGGCTTGCTCGAGTGGGATTCGATGCCGCTTCAAGTTCCGACATGCGTATGAATAGTTCTTCGAGCTTTGAAAAGCGATCTGCAAGGACTCGCTGTTCCTGGTCGAGAGCTTTTACCTCGGCTGCGGATGGCGTTACGACCGCGTCGGACATACTTGGCTTTTTATCTGGCTCTTGGCCGAAGCAAACTGCAGAAGCGAATGACAGCGACAAAGCAAAGACGAATGCCGTCGCAAGGACTGCCTTTCCAAGTAGTGTTTGTGGCAGTCTTTGTGTTCGCCGCATTAGATCAGCTCGATGGCCGTGATTGGAAGCCATTGCTTTTTTTGCGTTGCTCTTCTTGTGGTATTGGAGATGCATTGTTACCTCGAGCTCGGGACGGCTACGTTGGATCGGGATATTCACGGAGGCGAGTCGGTTTTGAGACTTGCGGAACTTTGGTATCTCGAAGAGAAACCGCTGGTGGTTAACGATCATTCAAACGCTGTCGGTTATTGGTTGAAAAGATCGAGTACTTTTTTCTTCTGCTCTTGTTTGGTTTGATCGATGATTTTACCTTGATCGTCGATCATTCCTCGAACCATATCTACTAGCTCGTTAAAGTCTTGGATGTCTGCCATGTCGTTCAAGATTGCCTCAAGGGAGGTGATGCATTCTCGAAGCGATTGGATCGCAATGGGTGTCGTTTCAGAAGTTACTTTCTGGTTCGTAAAATCCAATTCCATTTGAGTCATTTCGGCACGCAGTCTTGCAAGCGGCCCCTCGACAACGGCGAGCATTGGTTTGCGAACGCGGTCCTCCAAGCGGACTTGTCGGTCTCGGCTATCGACACGATTATTGATTAGTTCCTTTCGGATCATACCAATCTCTTGCGCGACTCCAACTAATTCAGCCGATGACTTATCGCTTTGGCTGATGGATTGCTGCACGCGTAGCACTTGTAGCTTGGCAACAGACTCGGCTGGTGTGGATTGCGTTTCGTTGGTGGCGGAGTCGGCATTCTCTGCTTGGTCGACTTTTTCATTGCTAGGTGAGGTACCGGTCGTCTGGATTTTCGTGAGCAACTCATTCAACTGAGTGAGCTCCGAAACCACTAACTCCAATCGACTTCGCATGGCGAGCTCACGACGCTCGAGCAGGATAAGAAGTTGGTCGGGAGTAACGACCCCCAGTTGAATCGGGCTCGCGCGACCGCTTCTTGCTCCAGTTTTATCGTCGCCGCCGAAGTCGCAGAAGTCATTTGCGACTAGCGTCAGAGCGATAGATTGGCCAGGTGCGACATCGATTACTTTGTTGTTCTTGAGTTCACGAAGGTCGATCGATTGCTTGGCCTTACCGTCGTTGGTAAGCGCGAGGGGAAAGTTATTCGGAGCGGATTCGTTAAGTACCATTTCAATCCAAGATGAATCTACATCATGATCGTCTTGGACGGAGCCTTCAAATGGCAAGATGGCCTGATCGGTGACTGCTGTGCCGATTCCGTCTAGGATGAGATCGACTTGCGGGACTTCATCTGGGAGCATCCCGAGGGCGAACTGCTGTACGCGAGTCGCGCAATGACCATCTGCATCCCAAACACGAAATTCGATCCCCCAAGGTTCTCGAATTTCTTCAAGCCCCAATTCAAATCTATTATCCTTTCCTAACGCAGTCCAATCGGTCGTCACTGCGACACCATCAGTCGATTGAGTCGTCACGCGACACTCGCAACGTTGGAGAGGAACATTCGCTTCACCGATCAGAGTGACACGCGTTCCCTCGGGCATCCGAAGGCCACTTCGATAGTCAACCGTTTCATCAATCCAAGTGCTGGTCGAACGCCGCCGAAGATAGCCCGGGTAAGCAAGCGCGAGTCGGAGCTTTACAATTTGAGGAGCGTCTTTTACAAAAACTCGCAAGCCGTTGATTCTTGCATCACCGCCTTGAAGGCTAAAGGCAAGATCTTGATCGATCGCGTCTAACGGAGAGCCTTCCAGCAAGAACGGTTGCCGGCTTTCGGACAAGGAGACTGGAAGCTTACGTAAGCTCGCGCGTCCCTGGCGACTATCACTTCCGCGATAGCTCATCATGCACGCGTTCGGAACAAGCTCTGCGTTGAGGTCTGCTGAAACAAGCAACCGAGCTGTTTGACCTCGAGGAATGGATACGGCTCCGTCTTCAAAGGTGCGTTTGTATCGAACCGGTGCAAGATCGCTCGCGAACCGCGGAACCTCCATCTCAAGCCCATCGACTTGAATCGACGCCATTCGCGGCCATGCCTTGTTGGACAGCGCGAACAGTCGCTGCGACCAATGCCAAGTCCAGCTTGGTTGCCATGCAGCAAACAATAAACTCACGGCCAGCAGCGCTCCCAGCCCAGCCGCTTGCCACTGCAGCGGAGTCCATCGAAGTACCTCTTTGACATCGACTTGCTCCAGCGCTTCAATGGCTTGTTGGCGGGTTTGAAGCATCAGTTGTGGATCGTGCGGCTGTTGGATGTTAGCATCGATCAAATTTTTGTCTCGCGATTGAACGGTTGTTATCAGCGAACTTTGAAACTGAGGAAACTTCCTCTCAAGTAGCAAAGCAAGAGTCGAATCGTTCCAAGCGACTTTCCATTTCTGCCAGCCTAACCGAACCAGCAAGTAGCCACTTCCGCCAAGCATCATCAGCAGGATCGCAACTCGAGCCCAACGCGGGGACTCGCTCGCTCCGAGCATTACGGGCAAGTAATCCAAAAAGCCGGCAAACCAAAACGCGGCGATAAAACTGATCAAAACCACGACGCTCGCCTGTGTCAAAACGTAGCTACGAATCATCCGCCGCAACTGGTCCAGCGTAGAACCAATGCGATTAGCCGACTCGTGTTCGTTGACTGGCAAGGCACTCATTCACGGGGCTTTCGGATAAAGATTGGTGATTCGGTTGGATTTATACGACGTGCAAAGAGGCGGAGTTCGATATCGATTGTAACCCTTTCGTCCGCTTCCGAGGAGATTCGATGCGGCTTTGTGAAAAGGTCGCTTGCTGATAAAATCTCCGTCAGTCTGGTACCTGAGAAGGCGATGCTTCCGAGTGCCCGCGTCATGACGAGCTCAATTTTCTACGTTTGGGAAGCTTTTTGTATGCCGAAGTATATTTTTGTTACCGGTGGGGTGGTCAGTTCCATCGGGAAAGGCTTGACCAGCGCCTCGATCGGAATGCTCCTGGAATCGCGTGGGCTGCGAGTTCGGATGCAGAAGCTCGACCCCTATATAAATGTTGACCCAGGCACGATGAGCCCCTACCAACACGGCGAAGTTTACGTTTTAGATGATGGCAGTGAGACGGATCTGGATCTTGGTCACTATGAAAGATTCACTCGAGGACTCCTAAACCGCGATTCGAATTACACCACAGGACAAATTTATCTTTCCGTTATTGAGAAAGAACGTCGTGGCCAGTTCTTGGGCAAGACAGTCCAAGTCATTCCTCATATCACAAACGAAATCAAAGAATCGATTCAAAAGCTTGACGACGGCAACACCGACATTGTCATCACTGAAATAGGTGGAACGGTTGGCGACATTGAAAGCCTTCCGTTCTTGGAGGCGATACGCCAGTTCCCGCAAGATGTCGGCCGCGAAAATTGCCTTTACATTCACTTGACGTTGGTCCCATATCTCAAGGCAGCCGCTGAACTCAAAACCAAACCGACTCAACATTCAGTAGGCCTCCTACGGCAGATCGGCATCCAGCCAGATATCCTGATCTGCCGATGTGAGCAAAGCATCTCCCGCGAGGAGCAAGAGAAGATCGCTCTGTTTTGTAACGTTCCGATCGAAGCCGTCATCGAAGAGAAAGACAAAGATTTCTCGATCTACGAAGTTCCGTTGAGCCTACGAGATAAAAAACTGGATGAGCAAATCATCAAAAAGTTTGGACTCCCTGCTCAGCCATGCCGCCTTGAAGCTTGGGATAAACTCATGCACTCGTTGCGACACCCCGAGCACGAAATTAGCATCGCAGTCGTTGGGAAGTATGCCGAGCATCGCGACGCCTATAAATCGATCTATGAATCTATTGACCATGCTGGGATTCATCATCGCGCACAAGTTCGAATCGGTCGCATCCAAAGCAGTGATATTGAAGAGGAAGGCCCAGAAAATCTTCTGGCTGGCTATGACGGGATCTTGGTTCCAGGCGGCTTTGGCGAGCGAGGCGTAGAAGGAAAAGTCACCGCAACTCGCTATGCCCGCGAGCGCGGCGTCCCCTTCTTTGGCATCTGTCTCGGGATGCAATGCGCAGTCATCGAATATGGCCGAAACGTCATGGGATTGGACCGAGCCCACTCGACTGAGTTTGACAAAGACTCACCGCATCCGGTGATTTGCTTACTCGACGAGCAACGCAACGTAACCAATCTCGGCGGCACCATGCGACTGGGAGCTCAACCAGCCGTCCTGGCCGCTAACAGCCTTGCTCATCAAGCCTACCAGTCCGAATCGATCTCAGAACGTCACCGTCACCGATATGAATTCAACAACTTATATCGTCAGCGGTTCGAAGCTCAGGGAATGAAGTTCTCGGGAACCAGTCCCGATGGCCAGTTGGTTGAGATTGTCGAACTTCCGGGCCATCCTTGGTTCTTGGCTGTTCAGTTCCATCCCGAATTTAAGAGCAAACCGACGAAAGCTCAGCCTTTATTCGCCGGCTTCATCGAAGCGGCTATCTTCCGGAGAAATAAAAAACGCTCAACCACTTAAGCCCACAGCCAGAATCGACACTCATGATTCCGTCGAATGGGACCATCGTTACGTCGGGATCAATACTGAGCCGATGGAGCTAGCCACGGGATTCGACTTTGCCACAAAATACGAGATAGCACTCGAGCCCAACGACTACTTACCGACAAACAAAGCCTACAGACGGACACG
>JANODQ010000368.1:0-15369 GCA_031412775.1 Pirellulaceae bacterium
GTTACCCACAATTGTTTCCCATCCGTTGCGTAGGCTGCGACAACCATGACGCCAGGTGTGTTCATCCTAGGTTTACTTACGTTCTTCGCTGGCTCTTGAGTGTTATCGGTTTCAAGGAAAGAAACATAGACAGCCTTCCCATCAGTCGCAGGAGTGCCAGAAGCAAAGCTATTCAAGCTGTGCTTCGTTTCGAGTGGTGATTCAATGACTGTCCGCTGCCATTGGATACTTCCATCTCGCCGATCGAAACAAACTAAGACTCGTTCATTGGTCTCCTCAATACAGCTTGCAACAAAGATTTGGTTGTCCCACACAATTGGTGAAGAGTGCCCGCGGCCCGGAACAGGCACCTTCCACGCAATCCCATCGCCTGTAGTCGCATCCCACGAAGTCGGGACATGTTGCTCCAATGAGCTTCCATCACCGCGTGGACCACGCCAACTAGGCCAGTTTTCTGATTGTGCATGAGAATAAGAATTGACCAGTCCCAGTACCATGAAGAGCACGATGAAAAACTTTAAATTGCGATGATTAAGTAACGATCGAGTGGGCATTTAATGTCGCAAAATGTGGTGGAATTCTCGGAAAACTATTTCGTAGAGATTGTAGCATTTTAATTGCCCGCTATGGTCGCAACGTAATTATTCATACGCAAGGCAACAGTCAATCGATATATAAACCGAGACTCGAATGGCAAGTAAGTCGTAAGCGTACTTAATGCTCTAACCCATTCTTCTGGATACACTCTACCCTATCTACTCTTTTGAAATTTTACTTATCTTACGCATCTGAATTGTCTTCGCTTAGCCGAGGTCCGCACGTCGCACCCTGAGCGGATCCTAGGTACAATTATGGCTGCTTAAGCTCTCGCCATCGGCGATTTTTCAAGGCCAAAGAAACGTGTTGTTGATTATGAAAGTGCAAATTGATCGCGTTTTAATAACGCTACTTGTTTGGAATGCATTGACAATCGCTTTGCTGGCGGACGAGACATCGAAAAACGACGAAACCCGGTATCCAGTTGAAGTTCTGAGTGATATTGCGTATCGAGCAGAATCAAATCAAAGCGAGTATGAGACACAGCGATGTCGATTGGACGTTTATCTACCCAAAGGTAAAACGGAATTTGCAACGCTCGTGTGGTTCCACGGTGGAGGACTCAAGAACGGCGACAAGAATCGTCTTTTGCCAAACGATTCCGTAAGAACTGCTTTGATTGCCGATAGCTTCGCTCGCGCGGGGATCGCAGTGGTTGCGCCAAACTATCGCTTAAGCCCTCAGGTGCATTTTCCCGCCTACATACAAGACGCTGCGAAGGCTGCAGGTTGGGCAAAGAATAATATGGGGTCGCATGGTGCGGATACTAATCGATGTTTTATCGGCGGACATTCTGCGGGTGCATACTTGGCTTTGATGCTGGCTATGGACACTAGCTACTTGGAAGCCGAAGGGATTAAGCCGATCGATATTGCGGGGATAGTTTCTGTGAGCAGCCAGACAATGACTCATTACACGGTTCGTGAAGAGCAGGGAATTGGGAAGCATACCATCACCGCCAACAAAGCCGCGCCGATTTATTTCACACGCCTATCGACTCCGCCCATTTTACTTCTTTATGCCGACAAGGACTCTCCAGCAAGAGCCGAGGAGAACGCATTGTTCTTTTCTGTGATGAAAGATGCTGGTAACAAGAAGATCTGGAGCTTTAGAATGAAAGACCGAAATCACGCAACGATCGCAAGCGAAATTGTTCAGCCATCTGATCCTGCTCGAAAAGCAATCTTGGACTTTATCAAGAATCCAAATAATTGAAAGCAACTTGCCGTTATCCAGTGGGCTTTGTTTCACAAACATTTGCTGTGTAGCGGTGACTCTCCGAGACTCAATTCAATGCGGCTGGGAGAGACCCGAAGTTGGAAGCAGAGCCTAGTTTCCCCATCCTCCGCCGAGCGACTTGACTGCTTTCACGATCGCGAAAAGCACATCACCGAGAGCTCTTGCGAGATTGCCTTCAACCGCAAGGTAAGCCTCGCTTGCGCGCCGAGTTCGCGGTCAAACGTGATGAAATTGTGCACCGCCCGTATAACTTCTTATAACTCTAACCATGTAGACCGAGCTCTTAAATCCCGGAATTTCCGGTTTAACATTCATGCTCTGTTGAAGCGTCACAAGTTCTACTTGACGTCTAATTTACGGTCGTTTCCATCTTTGAAAATACGGTAACATCAAACTGCGGATATCAATCGTCGTCATCCATGATCGTAACATCAACCGATACAAGATAGTGGTCCGACAGTTGACGACGATGGTCTTTCATCTTTTCAACATCATCTGGCTTGTGAATTATCTGAGACTTAACCCTGAATTCGGGCTGACCCTTCGGCACGAAAACTCGGTCGAACGGTGCGCTAGGATATTTGCTTTTGCCCCAAGCTACCGTGGTTCCATCTTCTTTCTCATTGAGGTCCATAAACCCTGCGTTTACCATAATGCCGGAGGTCTTCGTCTCGCCCGTCATGATGTTTGTATCGCCAAGTAGGATAATGTCTTCATCCTTGAAGTGAGTTTTGAGAGTGTCGAGATTTTTCACAAAAGAGGTCAGCTCTGCCTGCCGTTGCTTGGCTGTATAGTTCGGGTCCTTCTCCTTGTCATCACTGCGGTTCGATTTCAGGTGAACGGGTATCACGACTAAATCCGTTTTGCTGCTTCCTAAGGAGAACTTTACAGCATTCGCGCGACGCTCAAAGAATTTTTGACCGAACGTTTCATTCTTGCCTATGGGCACTGCGTACACATCTCCGATTTGTGACACTTTGTCGGTACGCCAAGCAATACCACAATGCTGGCCACGCATAAAAAAATCTTCGGTACCTTCCGGGTAGTTCGTCTTTGGAAATAGGATGTACTCCCAGTCTTCTTTGTATTCCTTCTTCAATGCTTCCATGATTGCTTGCAGCGGCTTGCTAGTATACGGCTTTTCGAGCGATTCGATTCCAATCTCTTCCAAAGCAAGAATATCAACTTTGGCGTCGTGAATGTACTTTGCAACCGTGCTGGGTTTTTGTGGTGTGTTGGTTCCAAAGCTCGAACGCTTATCGGGAAAACCGAGCCACTCGATATTCCAAGCTCCAACGCGAATAATCTCATCCGCTATGCTGAACGATGGATTGAACAAGCAAAAAAAGACAGGAGCCACAATAAAGGAGGATAAACCTATCCAAAGTTGTTTACGTTGCATGTACGGTAAAACCTAAATGAAACTTTCAAGAAAAACTAATCTAAACATTTACGACTCCCATATGTTACCAATGCTTTTCCATTTTGCTCAGTTCATTAGAAAAAACAACCAAGATTTAAGCGTTGCAAAGGGTTGATCTATCAACGCTTTGGTTATAACGAGAAGATCGTTTTTACGAGTGATCCGCTCCAAAAGGGGGAGAATTGCATCGATTTCGGTCTTCGATTTTTGGATGAATAGATTGTGTCATCGTCTGTACCACCCGAAAAATTTGAGAAACAGATACTCAAAGCTAATGAATCCTTGTCGAAGAAATTGGATCCAAAGACTCAGAGTGCGACCCGGCCTTTGAATTTTGGCTTGGGAGGTTTACTTTCAGATAAATTTGGGAGTGTTTTCGATGGCGGTGATTTCAATATAGATTCGCAATTAGAGCAATTAATTGTCCGCAAGCCTGAGTCTGATAAGCCTTCGGAAAATCATCGGGAGTTTATTCTGGGAGATTACGTGATCGATCGCATCCTTGGCGTGGGTGGTATGGGTCAAGTTTTTAAAGCACGACATCGGATCATGGACAGGTGGGTAGCAGTAAAGGTTCTTCCGAGTAGGTTCGTGAACCATCCTGAACTAGTGGACCGATTCTATTCGGAAATCAGGGCAGTCGGAAAGCTGATGCATCCGAACATCGTGGCGGCTTTTGACGCGGGTTGTGATCAAGGTGTCCACTACCTCGTGATGGAATTGATCGACGGCAGTGTTTTATCGTCCATCGTCGCAAACGAGGGAGTCATGTCCACGGCGAAAGTTGTCGCCATTCTTAGCCAAGCCGCCGCAGCGCTTGATTACGCTCACTCTTTAGGGATTATCCATCGCGATATCAAACCCAGCAATCTTATGTTGGCCAAATCGGGAACGCTCAAGATACTCGATTTTGGACTAGCAAGGTTCAATCTGCAAGCCAACGAGATCGAACGAGACCGACGTCAACAGATAATGGGGACTGTTGAATACATGTCGCCGGAACAAATCAATGCACCCCAAACGGTAGACCATCGAAGCGACCTCTACTCACTCGGGGCAACGATGTTCTTTTTGCTCACTGGACGTCCCATGTTTCAGGGGGAACCAGTACAGACAGCGCTTGCTCATGTAAAGTCAAAGCCGCCAGCGTTATACGAAGTACGAGGCGATATTGATCTTCGATTAGATTCTATTTTCCAGCGGCTGGTAGCTAAGGCACCAGCAGACCGATTCGCAACCGGTGGCATCTTGCTGGAAGCGATGCAAAGTCTCAATCTGATCGATTCAAGTTCCATAGTGCAGACTCGCGACAACGCTTTATCGAAACATAGCTTGCGACTCGGGCGGGACAGCCTGCCCGACGGATTTCGCAGCGAGTCCACCGCTGTAAGAAAGTACTCGGCAGTTGGTATAGAGCTTGGCATGCTTCAGTCACGCGTCAGCTTTTTTGATTCTCAATTTGAGTTGAAAGAAGTCATGTTGGATGGGCTTTGTAAGTCGCTCGCGCACATGATTTGGAGCGATGGCAATCAGCTCTTGATTGGGAAAGCCGCTTCGGAGGCTCGTGCGAAGGCGCCTCAGCACATTTTTTACGGATTTCAGCGTTGGTTTGGATTGCCAACACTGGAGCGACCGTTCTCGGGGAGGCAAACGCCTCCGGAAGTGTTGTTGGCAACCGTGATTCGGCACATGGCCAACATGGTTGAAAAAGAACGAGCGGGAATAACGCACGCGGTGGTTACCATTCCCGCGTGTTACGACCAGCTTCATCGTCGGAGTGTTATTTACGCGTGCAAAATTGCTGGAGTCGAAGTTTTGCAACTCCTCGAAAAGCCACTTGCTGCTGCGATCGCGCACGTCGAATTGCGAGTCGGTCTGAAGACCTCGCAAAGCCTCTCAAAGACTGCATCAACAGATAAGTCTGCGTCAACAGGGGCATCGAAAGACGATCGTCCTCAACATTTCTTAGTATGTTCACTTAACGGAACGGGCTGCGAAGCGACGGTCGTTCGTTTTTCAGGTAGAACTGTTGAATCGATCGGAACGGTTGGTGATTGGAAGCGAGGCCTTTTGCGTTGGCATCATCGACTGGCCGAGCATCTCGCTGATTGGCTTTTACGCGAACACAATCTCGACATCCAAGGTGACTTAGCACTCGCTTCAAAGCTACAGCGTTTTGTAGAATCGTGTTTCGAGCAAATGACAAACCATGGAAAAATTGGGCTTGTTTTCGAAGCCAACGCAAAACGATTCCCAATTCGAATGAGCTCGCAAGAACTGATGGCGATCGCAGGTGAATTGAAAAGCGATCTCGCTCGATTTGCGACTCAGGCAATGAAAGTCGCGGCTGTAGAACCTAGACAGATTGATGAGGTATTGTTGATAGGCGATCTCCTTCAGTTCCCTGCAATTCGAAGTACTCTTAGCGGTTTGTTTCCCGCAAATATTCCTTGCCATATGATCACTCAAGCTCAGCTTGCCAAGGGAGCCACAATCCAATCGCAATATTTGATGCCGCCCGGAAACACCAAGTGCCCGTATGCAGAACCCGCTTCGATTTATGATCTCGGACTAGTAGTTCAACATACTAGCAACTATGTTTCTACTCCTAAGGTCCTTATTCCTAAAAGAACAGTACTCCCAACATCGATTTCAAAAACGCTTCGATTTGCAAGCACGAAGGAGTCTCAGCCGATTATCCAGTTTGTCGAATCGACTCGACAGGGTGGCCACAATTGGAATCGGCTAGCCACCATCGACATAGCAAAGTCTTTCTCTGGTCGACCAGCTACAGATCCACTTCAATTGCGAATCGATTTAGATAGTTCGGGCATGTGGAGTGGTACCGCAACATGGCTCGCAAAAAATTCGACCTTTACCCTTGAGTTGCTTACCGAAAACTCAATAGACGATTTTACAATCAGACGTTGGCGAGAATGGGTCGAGTCGCTTATCCTGTGCAACTTGGAAGAACCGGCTTAGTGTTGCTTTGAGTGTTTCCGTAATACTCGCTTCATCCCGCATTTTGTTACGTTAGGTATATTTTGAGTATCGAAAAGTATCCGGTTACGACGATCCAAATAGAAGGAAAAGACCGCGTAAAATGGCTCCAAGGAATGGTCACCAATGATGTGAAACAAACCATCGACAAGCGATCTGTTGAGTGTTTTGTCGTGGACGTAAAGGGGAAAGTGCTTGCGCATGGGTGGGTTTTTGAAGCCAGAGAGGCGCTTTTCTTCGTCACGTTCGGAGGCGATCAATCGGAAAGATTATTGTCGCACTGGGACCGGTATATTATCCGCGAAGACGTGTTGCTGTCGGATGTGAGCTCATATTGGGATTGGCAATTTCTTGCTCGAGCAGAAGTTCTTGCAACACGTCAAGAAGCCTTAGATTTGAAGCTGCCAGAGAATTTTCCAGAGAATTTTCCCGGTATGCTTCAGATACTTAATGAGCAAAGCGATACAAGCAATTCGAGTGACTTTCGAATCGCGATCACCAACGACATTATTGGTCTTGGGTATTGGTTGATTGGCGATTGCAAGTCAAACGAAACTGTTACCAATGTTGTTTCATCCCCGGTCGTGACACCGAATGAACCAATGTCAGGCTTTCACGCAAGCCGCATAAAGCATCATTTACCTCTGATCGGTATCGATTTTGATGATAAAAATTTTCCGCAGGAATTAGATCGTGATTCTAAAGCGATCTCGTTTAAAAAGGGTTGCTACCTCGGGCAAGAAACTATTGCTCGACTCGATGCTTTAGGCCAAGTGCAAAAGAAACTTGTTCGATTGAGGATCAAACGTAGTAGTGACAATACGACCAATCCAACCGTCGGTGAAAAGCTTTTCATAGCAGATAAAGAGGCGGGTTGGATTACCTCCTTATCAAATGAAACTTCCGACACTTGGGTTGCGCTTGGATATGTTCGTCGTAGTGCGTTCGCAATTGAGTCTAAGCTAACCGCGAACGGATTCGAAGCGACCGTAGTAAGTCAGCTTTGAAGTAAAAACGCTTAGTTTTTCCATGCGATTTTCTCTTTTAAACGGGTCTGATGGACTCCTACTTTGCGGTTGTGATTTCGACTCGTCGTTCTTCGCTTCCACGCATGAATTTCATCGGTACTGAGTGCCCGGGCTTAACCGTGTTTAGCGAATAGGCAAGTAGATCCGTCTCACGAACGAGGTTAGTTCGTCCATCGTACTCAACGAGGATATCACCTTTGAGGACTCCAGCTTTTTTTGCTCGATCGTGCGGTGCGAAGGCTCCTACGTGTCCGACTTTCAATGCCATTTTTCCATCCGCAGTACCAAGAGATTTGCGTTCATCGTTTGAAAGAGGAGTTAGCACCATTCCCCCAAGTCCGATTCGTCGAAACGTCCATGACGAAGCACGCCAAGCGATATCTTCTCGAGCTCTCCAGCCTGCGCTTAACACAATGTCGACATTCAAATCTTGTGAACCCCGACGAACAGTCGCTTTGAGTGTGCCACTCATGTCTGGAATTTGATGCAGTACCCACTGGATGTCCGCAAAGGAAAGGATCGCTTGACCATTGAGAGTGGTGATCTGGTCACCAATTAGAAGACCTGCTTTCGCTGCATCGGAGCCCTCAGTAAGAGAAAGTATGGTTGCGCATTCTCGCGGATCGAGTATCAGACCAATTGTTTTGGGATGAGGAAAAGGATAGAGCCATTTTTCAGGCAGCTTTCCCTGTTCCTCGCGGTAGTATTCGCGGGTTGCATCGCCGATTTGGTGGCAGTGAATACACGATTTGACAACTGCGCCTTGGTAATCGAGTTTATCGGTGTACTTGGATGCCAACGCGGGTATTTTTTCCGGTGTGGCGAAGAGTGGTTTTCCCGCTTGTTTGCCGAGCAATACTTCTCGATTTGCGGGGTATTTTTGGTGTAGTTTCAATGCACCCTCAAGGGCCTTATAGAGCCCGTCTACCGAGACGTCGCTTTCCCACTCGGTCCGATCAGATCGCGTGCCGAAGCGTCCATAAAGCGTCTTGTCTGCGTTGAAGAGGAAAACAGCGAACGATTGATCCGTATCAAATTCGAACATCGATAAATCGAGTCCGTTGGTCCCGACAACACGGACTCTGATGAATGATTTTAAGAGATTCTGAAGCTTTATATCTGTTTCCAGCAAGTCGTCGTCCAGCTTGACGCATTCTTCGCACGGAATACAACGCAAGACTACTAGAACAGGCTTATTACTTTCCTTTGCAGCTTCGAATGCACCGTCCAGATCGTTATAGAACCAAAGTCCCATCGATTCAAATTTCTTTTTGTCATCCAAGACTTTCGCTTCACGACTTTGCGCGAAAAGGGGCTCAATCCAAATAGAACCAAAGAGGGCCGCGGCCAAAAGAAAAACGATCCAGGTCGTCGCTTGAAAGCGAATTGATTGAATTAAGTGCATCGCGAATCCTCTACAACGGAAGGAACGAATAGTTCATAAGTTGAACCGATCGACCCATAGTTATAGCAGGATCATCATGCTGAAACGAGAAGCGGAAGCTACTTAACCTTTTCGTCCAGTCGTGCTGAGTACTCCATCATGCTCCCCGCTCCACTGAAGCCAACAACTGTTTTATCCCAAGAGAGAGATTTTGAAATCAGACGCCCCGCATCGATGTCGAATCGGACTTCCCCGTTACTCATTTGCTGTATCGCTTGAGCTTCGATTTCGGGTTCTCGAAGCGGCGTAAGTGGTTCGCTTCGGATACTGATGACAGCAACTCCAGCGCTTACTTTCTCGAGTGTGTAAAGCTCTCGAACTTTTACGATCTTCGGAGATCCATCGGTCCGTCGCACACGGATCTCTCGATCGGTTTCCCATTGCTGTCCAAGAGTGATTGCTTCTCGGGGCATCGGAATGGTGATGTCACCCATGCCGAGGTTCCCACCGTTGGCTTTTTCACTGCGAGCGGTCACTTCGCCCCAAGTGGTAATAGTGATGGTTGCAAGCGGCTTGCCAATTGTTTCGGCTACCGTCTTGAAGGCTGGAGGCGCTTCTTTATCAGTTTCGGAGTTGTAGCGAATTTCGGATCCGTCTGCAACTTGTTGCGACAAATCAACGGAAGCAACTGATTGGATGAATGTCATGTTCCCCGATTTGTCGACCGACTTGACTTCCCAAACTTTGCTACTGACGGTCCTCGACTGGCTGGACTGCGAGACATCGTTTATTTTCGTATTGGTTGTTGCGAGGTGAGTCACTTCGCTAACGATCTTTTCATTCGCTCGAAGCTTGTAACTAAGCGAGTAAGTTTTGCCGTTATCATGTTTTTCTGATTGAATCTCGGATTTCACCATTACCGTTTCTGCGACTGGCTTTTTGGCAGGAGTCGGTGCGTCAGCTTTTTGTGATGCATCTCGAATGAGGAGTGATTTCGGAGTTGTTGTTTGAGCGTTGACCAAATCAAGCGACATCAAAACGAAACCGATTGCGATGACCGAATGGAAAGAAATCTGGGAAAGTCTCATGGTTTGACGGGTATGCTGACAAAATGGGGATGCTTCTAGATAAAACATCTCTCGTGATAGCAAAACTGACCTGCCAAAATCTAGATGAATTTTGACACTTTTTACTGGTCGTACTGATCGTCTGATCGACCCAAACGCTTTCTAGAGGTCCCAATTGGTTTTTTTGCCTTGACGTTCTCCTCCATAAGCTCGGCAATGACCTCAATCTTTTTTTCGATTTTCTCTTGCAACCTCGTCATCTGTCGCTCTTTGAGTTCTTGAGCTTTTGCCTCGGACAACTTGGCAGCCTTTGCAGATTTGGCTTTCTTCTCAAAAGCCTTCTACGCTTGCTCCATCGCCATTGCGACCCATTGATGGATCTGAGTCGGCTGGCTCGCCAACTCCTTGGCAATCGTGGAAATCAACTCTTTAACTTTCAAATGCCATCGAACGATCGTGGCTTCCTCTTCTGCTGTAAATTTTCGTAACACTTCACCCTATTCGAACAATCATCTCCGCCACGCAAGACTATTTGAAATCCGGTAAACTACCACCGCTACCTCAGAGAAACACCTCACTCGGCTGAAGTGTTGCCAAATTTTTAACAGCCCAGCGCTAGCCACGGGTGTTGACTTTGTCACAGTTTGCCCGGTAGCACACGAGGTTAGCGCATACGGCTTAGGAAAAATGTCCTTTTCATCACCTCAGCTCTAGCCCTTCAACTACACTGACGACTTCGAGCACCAATTGAATGACTGTTATTTACTTCGACAACAACGCTACAACACGACTTGATCCGATCGTCGCTGTGTCGATGCACCAGATTGCTTTGCAAGGGTTGGCGAACCCGGCCAGCCAGCACCGAGCGGGTCGTGAAGCACGAAAAATCTTAGAAGCTTCTCGTGATGGGCTTGCGAGACTCTTAGGCTGTCGCACAGACGGAATGCAAGCCGATCAGATTTTTTTCACCAGCGGCGGCACGGAATCGAACAACCTCGCGATCCTGGGGTTGTCTCAACCGGTCGCAAACCTGCAAACTGCCATTGGCTCTCTCTCGCAACCGGCTTTTTCTCCTACAAAACTAGCAGCGACGATCGTTTCGACAATCGAACATCCCAGCGTGCTGGGAGCGATCGAAAGGCTTGCGAGATATGGTGCACCGGTCCGCTATTGCCCAGTTCTTCAAAATGGCAAGATAAACTTAGACGCTTTCGCTCAATTGATCGCGCAGCACGACAAGGCGATCGAAACCGCCGACAAGTCTAATCAAATTGCATTGGTGTCGGTCATGCTCGCCAACAATGAAACGGGAGTCATTCAACCGATCGCCGATATTGTCGCTCTTTGCAGACCTCGAGGCATTCTGGTCCACACGGATGCGGTTCAAGTGCTCGGAAAACTGCCGCTTAGTTTTAAGGAGCTCGACGTCGACGCGATGACCGTGACAGCTCATAAAGTTCATGGACCACCGGGAATCGGTGCCCTGGTGACTCGTGCCGGGCTCCGCGTGGAGCCACAGCTCTTTGGCGGTTTCCAGCAACTGGCGATTCGTCCCGGTACCGAATGCGTCGCGCTCGCAGCCGGATTTGAACAAGCCGTCGCGATCGCCGTAAAGGCAGTTGCCGAGCGATCCTCGGGGATGACCGCAATGCGTGAACTCCTGGAAGCAACGCTGCTGAAATCGCCAACGAATCCGACGATCCTCGGTCACGAGGTTGATCGACTGCCGCATACGACATCGATCGCCTACCAAGGGCTGGATCGCCAGGCACTGCAGATGGCTTTGGATTATGCTGGAGTGGCTTGCAGCACCGGATCGGCCTGCGCAAGCGGTTCGGGGCAGCCTTCGCATGTTCTGAGAGCGATGGGAATTGACGAGCCGCTTGTTCGTGGAGCCGTTCGATTTAGTTTGTCTCACGAAACGACACGCGAAGAAGTCGAAATGGCTGCCGCGAAAATCAATTCGGTTGTAAAAACTTTGGCAGCAAAAACCTCCTACTCAAATTTCTCTTTAGAAAATCGCTCAGTAGATAATCTCTCCGCAAATAATCACTCGGCAGACCAACTCGAAAAAATCGTTTAAAAGATGTCCAACTCGTCACCGATGCCCACCGCTCAACCCAAGCCAACACGAGTCATGGTTCAACCGTGCCAAAGTGTTGTTGGCGAAATTCGTCCACCAGGCTCGAAAAGTATTACCAATCGGGCTTTAGTTTGTGCTGCAATGGCTTGCGGCGTTTCGAACTTGACCGGAGTTCTCGATAGTGAGGACACGACGGTGATGGTCCAAGCTTGGCAGCAGATCGGCCTTAAAGTCGATTGGAAACGCGATCTGTCGGAGCTGTCGATCGTTGGATGCGGAGGAGTCTTTCCCAAAGACCACGGCGATTTTTTTATTGCTAACAGTGGAACCACGATCCGCTTCTTGACCGCTGCGCTCGCTACCGGAAACGGGAAATTCAGAATCCACGGCGTTCCACGAATGCATCAACGGCCTATTGAAGATCTCCTAGAAGGACTTCGACAGCTTGGCGCGGATGTGCAAAGCCTTAATCAAGAATTGCCCAATTGCCCGCCAGTTCAACTCGCCGCAAGTGGGCTCTCCGGTGGCAAGTCGAAAGTCGCTGGTAATGTCTCAAGCCAGTTTCTGAGCGGGCTGATGATGGCGGCTCCTTACGCGCAAGCAAGCGTTGAACTTGTTATCGACGGAGAATTGGTTTCCAAGCCCTATGTCGACATGACAGCCGCCGTCATGAAATCGTTTGGTGTTACGGTTCAAGAAGTCATGAACGAACAGCAGGAGTGCAGTGGCTACGTAATCCAGGCCCCGACTTCGTACCAAGCCATCGATTACTCTATCGAACCCGACGCGTCGGCTGCAAGCTACTTCTTCGCCGCGGCAGCACTTACCGGTGGTAAGGTCCGAGTCTTGGGGCTCAGTCGGAATGCTTTGCAAGGGGATGTTGGGTTTGTCGAAGTTCTTCGCCAAATGGGATGCGAGGTTACCTACGGCAACAACTGGATTGAAGTCAGCGGAAGTGCCCGCCACGGCATCGACATCAACATGAACGCGATTAGCGATACGGTTCAAACGCTCGCCGCCGTCGCTCTGTTTGTCGATGGACCGACAACCATACGAGGCGTCGAGCATAACCGACATAAAGAAACAGATCGAATCAGCGACCTCGCCACCGAACTACGAAGACTCGGAGCACAGGTCGACGAGTTTCAAGATGGACTGCGAATCATTCCGCAAAAGCTGAACTCGGCTGAAATTCATACCTATCATGACCATCGGATGGCTATGAGCATGGCTTTAGTTGGCCTCCGCCAAGAGGGAGTATGGATTCTTGATCCTCAGTGTACGGAAAAGACTTATCCAAAGTTCTTCGAAGATCTTGGAAGAATCACCAATCAAGTTCCTATTTATGCTTCCTAATCCAAACGCGATTGATTTCGAGCTCTTCATTTCCGATGCGCGCCGCTCGCAATAGCAGTCGCCGAACCATTCAAACCTATCAGTCGCAATCATTCAATGACTTCACCACTTTTAATCTCTGCCAAATGGGATGCGATCATTATCGGCGGTGGTGCGGCTGGTCTTTGGGCCGCAGGGACAGCTGCGGCACGCGGCAAGAAAGTCCTGGTTTTAGAGAAAAATAACAAGCCGGGTGTGAAAATACTGATGTCCGGTGGAACGCGATGCAACATTACTCATGCTTGTTCAGCACGCCAAATCGCCGAAGCATATGGACGACAAGGACGATTTCTTCTTTCACCCCTTAGCCGACTCACCCCTGAAGACGTTATCAACCAATTCACAGCAATGGGGGTTCCTTCGAAAGTGGAAGAGACCGGGAAAGTTTTTCCGGTGAGTGACCGTGCGATCGATGTACGTGACGCTCTGGTGAAACGGCTGAGCGAGTTCGGTGCAACGCTTTGTTCGGGAGTTGCCGTAAACTCTGTCGAGTACGATAAGACCGAAGGTGGTTTTCACGTTCATGTTGACGGAAGAGTTTTTGATTCGTCTCGTGTGTTGATTACCACTGGTGGGTTGAGCTACGCCGGTTGTGGTACTACAGGGGATGGATACGCATGGCTGAGGAAAATGGGGCACACCATCACACCGCTGAGGCCTGCTCTGACGCCGATCGTTTCCTCGGCAAATTGGGTGCATGAGCTATCCGGAATTACGATTCCTGACTGTGAAGTCACCGCGATGCCTGATGGAAAAAAACCGAAAGGGAAGGAGGCTCATCTGGCTCAGTCACGCGGAGGGTTCTTGTGGACGCACTTCGGATGCAGCGGACCAACCGCGATGAATGTATCGAAACAATTTTCTGCTCAAGAAAGTTTTGCGAACGCGTGCTTGGCGATCGACTTGCAACCGGACGCAGCCCTCCCCGATCTTCAAGCATGGCTTGAAAAATCAAGTCACGGCACTTCAGCACAGCGGCAGATATCGACAGTCTTGTCGGAACGGCTACCCAAGCGACTGGTCGGTGGTCTCCTTGATAACGCAGCGGTTCCAAACGATACGCGAATGGCAGAACTCTCGAACCGACATAAACTTGCGATTCTCGATCGCATGAAAGGTTGGCGAATTCCGGTTGCTGGAACTCGTGGATATCCCAAAGCGGAAGTAACGTCAGGGGGTGTCGACCTTTTAGAAGTGGACTCGCAAACAATGCAGAGTCGGTTAATTCCGGGCTTATTTTTGGCGGGCGAAATACTCGATTTGGACGGACCGATTGGCGGTTATAACTTCCAAGCCGCCTGGAGCACCGGACACACCGCTGGCGAGAATATCTAAAGCATCATAAAGACAGGCTGAGTATTTTTGGTAACAATTGGAGGTGTGTCCTAACAATTGAAACTTAAACTCCAGGTCCATTTATGCCTAGTATCTTTGATATTTTCCAATCACAAATTGGAGACGTACAACTAGACCAAATCGCCAAGCAAATTGGTGCGGACAAGTCAAAGACACGCGATGCGATCGCGATGACTCTTCCGACCATGATCGAGGCTTTGGCGCGACAAGCAGAAAAGCAAGGCGGAGCTGATAAGATTCATTCCCAGCTTAGCAACACTCGCGTTTCAAGTGAAGCAACGGGCGAATATGCTTATGGTTCTTCAGGTACATCAGGTTCGATGCTCGAGCAACTTGGACAAATCCTCCAACAAGAAGGTTGGAGCGTCTCAGCATCACAACCGAGACGCCCCTCGCCTACTTCCCATGGTTCAAATGTTTCGGTTCAAGGAGAAATCCTTCCGCCGGGCATGTCGATTCCTACATCGAAACCAGCCCCAACTCAAGACAACACATCACTGCAAACTCAGCCCCGTCCGCAAGCTTCGCCGCATTCGAGCAGTCTTAATCCAATGGACATTTTTGGGGAGCTATTCGGTAACAAGCAGGGTCGAGTTGCAGATGCAGTTTCTAAGTCCGCAGGAATTGGTAGCTCGCAAGCGGGTTCGCTGATTGAAATTCTTGGGCCGCTCCTATCGGGTGCGCTTGCAAAGCAAACTCAATCAGGCAATATATCTTCCAGCGACTTAGACAGCATCCTGAAGAAAGATCGAGCTCGCGTTCAGCAGTCACCAGGAGGTGGTATGTTCGACAAACTG
>JANODQ010000369.1:0-4661 GCA_031412775.1 Pirellulaceae bacterium
TCTCGATCACTGCGATGAATCTACAGCGAAGACACTGCCGAGCTGGCCTGATGAAATCTGAGCCGTAGGTACTAGCCTCGGGTGCCATCCTCGGGTGCCATCCTCGGGTGCCATCCGGCCATATGTTGTCGTGTCGTAACCCGTGGCTAGCGCCATCGGCTCAGGAACAATCGTATAATTAGGCCACAAACGGATTACGAGTAAGCGTGGTCGTCTGAAGAGTTAACGCTCCTTGCACCGTTGCCGCGCGTCGCATTTGCTCTGTTGTCACGATCAAAGGCGTCATCATCAAAGGGGTCGCAAACAATGGCGACATCACAAGCCCAGATATGCCAGTTGGAGTTAACGCTGGTGGCGGAGATGGGAGACGGGTATTTCGAACTCGCAAGGCGGAGTTCATGTCAGTCGTGTTGATGTTACCGCTACCATCGATGTCTAGCCTGGCGGTTGCAAGGTCACGTGTGATCACGCCACGCTGCTGATTTGTAATGATTAGCTGGATGTCACTGGTGTTGACTGCGAGGTTGTTATTGACGTCGCCTGGGAGCGAATTCATTCGAAATTTGAACTCTCCTCCAGTCGTCCCGTTTCCTGATTGGAGACTGACCGTATCGATCCACTCGCCATCCAAAGCAACGCCAGCGGCATCAACTATGGTTGTTTGCAACGTGAGCAGGAGTGAATCGTTTCGGAGCGGACTGCCTAGAGAGATTGTTCCAATGTCCGTTCCAGCAATGCCGTAAGCTACCGAAGCCGAAGTCATGTAGTTCGCGATGTTCGTTCCTCGCAGCGTCATGTTCGAAGCGATAAAGGATGCGGATACGCTTTTGTTGAATCTTATGTAGATTCGATTGATGTTATTCCACGGGAGGGTTGCTAACTGTTGCGAACCTACCAAAGAAAGCCCCAGCCGATTTCCCGCACCGCGCCCCATGCCATCGACTGCGTCGATCATTGTTGGTGTCCACTCACTAGACGCGACAATAATATCCGTAATTCTCGGAGGAATGACAACGATCGGAGTAACGCTAAAAAAGCCTAAGACTCGATCCATGATTTGAGATCGCGAGGTTGGGCTAACGATCGTTTCGAATGGAAAACCAAATGTGACAACGCTTCCACGGCCTGATGTTCCCGGCTTCTGGATGGCTGCCACAGATCCTGTTGAACTTCCGTAACGAAGGGCTGCCACGGATCCGGGCTGGGGGTTGAGTACGTCTGCGGACGAAACGTTATAAGTTTGCCCGTCAAGGCTTGAGAAACTTGCACCATTGGAGAACGTGACGTTACTGAGCCCGGCAAAGATACCGCCAGTAACCGCTGCTGCTATGTAACTTCCCGAGCTATCGGCGACGAAGGACGCTCCTAAAGTATCGCGGAAGAATGTTCGGCCATTATTTTGAGAGTCAAGATCCCACGCAACTTCGGAACCTGTCACCAACAAGTCGCCACCGGCAGCAATGTACTGATTGACTAAGGTCTGTTCAGCGATCGAAAATGTTTGGTTTGCAACGGATTCGTTCCCTAAAATCCATATGACTGCTTCGTAGTCGGCCAAACTCACCCTACCGTTGATGACTGCCTCGTTGCTGGTACTATCGACGCGGATACCGGAACGAGCCGCTCGTATCGCCGCTTGAACAGGAACGGTGTAGTCACGGCTATTGACGTAGCGTTCCCAAACACGATCCGTAGTGGTGCCACCAAAGGCGTAAGGCTGCTTGAAATTTTGGCTGCGATCAATTCGGTCAAAGCCACTGACGATGAGGACTTGGCGATCACCACCGTTGGGTGTTGCCGAGATGACTTCGGAGGCTAAAGACTGCCCGCCGGTATTTTCCGAAACGACTTTAAAATAGTACGGAATCGTTGGATCGTATCCGGTAAGCGTGAAAGATGTCGTCGTCGCACCGGCAACAATCGTTCCACCATCAAAGCCATATCCATTGCTAGATGCGTAAACACGATAGCCTGTAGCAGGACTACCGTTCACACCCGAGAATCCGTTTGTGGAGCTTAACCCAGGCGTCCAACGCACGATCACGTTACCCGTCTGAGTACTCGTAATGCTAACGTCTTGTGGTGGCGATGGTACAGTTACGTTGATCGGACGCATTGTTGTACCGAAGTTTGTGAATAAATGCTCGAGCGTCGCTTCATAAGTACTCCGAGCGAGTTGTTGACGTACGCGACTATCTCTAAGTAATTCGTTGTCATCAGGCGTATCATGAAAACCGACTTCGACTATCGTTGCATCAAACTCGCCAGCAGCCGACGAATTCGAAATCTCGCCAAAGGCACCCGTCAACGTATTGACAGTACGATTACTCCAATCATGCTCAAACTGCCCATTGAGAGCTCGCATGTCGACGTTGATTTGTCTTCCTGTAAAGAGCGCGAGATCATCTTGGTTGGGCGTTGGAGCACTTTGAGAAATCAAGCCTATTGCACCTGTTGCAGTCGCTGTTAAAGGATTTCCGGTCGTCGCATTCGAGTGGAATCCAATATAAACACTCGATCCGTAGGGAACCGTATCGGCGTTCATGTGATTGGCCATGCGAATCGGAGCACTGACATTACCAGTACCGATAATCGTGGAGGGGGAGGTAAAATCGGTCCCTTGCCCAACACTACGCCACGCCCACAACACAGATCCCTCATCTTCGCGTGGAAATCCAGAGATGCTGCCGCTCCCAATTCCAACATCGTTCCAAGGCACATCGCCCATGCCATTACCAAAACGAATCGCGTCGGCAATGACGACCGATCCACCCGCTGACGAACGATTGCTTATCGTTACCGACCCGTCTGTCGCGGAACTCCCCGATGCAAAATGGTAGGTCCCCAGATAAACCCAACCATTGCCAACATTGCGATGATCGACTCGGACTTCGGTCGTCCCGCCAGTGTGGTTGACTCGGTAAAGCTGATTCGTCCGATTAGTCGCAAACGGGACCCACGTGTAAACCGGATACATGCCGGCTGCTGGAATGTTCGGCGTAAAAGTCGCAGTGGCTGTCTCGGTGGTGGCATTGACGTTTGCAAAGCGGTACTTCACTGGATCCAGATTCGCACCGTAGTCTTCGTCATACCAACGCGGGCCTAACGTGTTGTTACCCCAAGAGCCCGTTAAAGTTACAGCAGCCGAATCGTTATCGACTACGACTTCGTTGACCTGACGACCCACCGGTCTCATCGGAACAACCGTGGCACCCGACTTATGCAGGAAGTCAACGTAGTAAGTGAGTTGATCCTGATTTCCAAAATCTTCCACGAGCGACGACAGATTACCTCGGTCGGTAGCCCATCGATTTGCAGCGTCGCTCCACTGCCATCCATGCCCTGCCGAAGTGTAGACAATTTTTCCGGTCAAAGCACCCGTTGGCTGAGATCCTAAATCAACCATGCCGGCAGCAAAGGGCAACCGCTGCTCAAGCGTCTCGAACGCAAATACGCGACGACATTCAAACGCACGTTCGCGGGCAAATAAACCCGCAAAGCATACGAAAAGCCGATTCAAGATTTGTTGCCATCGAAGCAAGCCAGTCATTCGTAATCTATTCAGTTTGTCAAATTTTAAGTTTATCGCATACATTCGTTCACATCCGTTACGGGCAACTCACCGAAATGTGATGTGAACGACTAACCTAATTGTATCCAGACCACGAGGAATAAGCTGCTGAACTTTTCCCAATTCTCGCGGAGCAAGCGGTTGATTTAGCTGAGTATCAAAAAAACATATGTGCTCGTGCGTGCTGGCCACGCTAAGCGAATGGAATCGCTGCGATCATCGCGGCCATTCTTTCGTGGGCATAATCGCGTGCTCTTGCAGCCTCTCGCCGCGCACCTGGGAGATCGCGGCCGATTTTGACAATTTGCGTTGCAATCTGCTCGCCACTGGAGTTATCGATTTCGAAAACCCAGTCGTTCATCTTTAGGTCATACCACATTTGTCCTTTGCGAGTGTCTGTAGGTTGTCGAACTAAAACAGCCGGCACGCCACTGGAGATGGCGATGATTGGCGAGTGCTGCTCGGCACTCAAAATGGCGGCTGCTTGCGCATACACACTGCATGCTTCTGCCGTTATCCAATAACGATTCATCACGGCAACATAAGGCTTGACGTCTTCTGGTAGTTTATCAAACAAAAGGGTGCTCAAAAGTGGAACTGCGTAGGTCATCTCAGGACACAAAAGAACTCGCATCTTCGTCTCGCGAACCCAAGCGGTTATCCCCTCACGAATTTTGGCGTGATCTTTTTCAGCAAACTCTTCGTTCACTTTGATTCGTTCCGGATCAGCCTTTCGTTCGGTATGAATTTCCCAATAAGGAGTCCATCGCAATCGCGGAACGGCGCAAAGAAACTTCCCTTGCTCGAGATGAAACTCTTTCATAAGGACTGCTGCTGCATCATCATCACGCAAATCAATCGCAAAAGTCGCATCGGGACCGAAGTCCACCTTAGGCACAGCAATCCCACTTTCCTGAAGAGCTTTCATCGAATCGGTATCACGAAGAAAAACGAACTTCGCACCAGCAAGCAACTCACGCTTTGTTTTCAGTTCTTCATCGTTGAGGGTGACACCTCCAAATCCGTAAGGTTTGCCGATCTTTCTTGCAAGCTCGGTCTCCTTGGCTCCCACAAGTCCCGGCCCGGACCC
>JANODQ010000370.1:0-3168 GCA_031412775.1 Pirellulaceae bacterium
GAACGGGCAGTCTGCAGACCAGCGCGCTTGCGATCGGGCTAAGCTTGCGTGCGGTTGATTATCTCCTAACTGAGTCGGCTGATCGACCTGATCTCAACGAACCCGCTGATCAACTGCAACGAGAATCACAAGCGTTGCTCAAGGATCTCTATGATTTGGTTCACCAAAGACTAAGAGTCGATCCGCTTCTTAATTCGGAACAAATTCGCCATCGTGCAAACTCACTCGCTCTGCGTGCAACTCAATCAACGCTTATGGTCGCAAAGGGAGCGGGATACATGAGTGGTCATCCCGCAGAACGATGGTGCCGCGAGGCGTTGTTCTTTCTTGTTTGGTCGTGCCCGAAAAGCGTTTCTGTCGCCAATCTTTGCGAGTTTGCAAAGAGTTAAGTGCGGACACAGAACGCTTTTGTTTCTGCTTAAATCATCAATCGAATGGCTGCGATAGCGGTAAAGATCAAGATGATTGTGTTGAATGCCTTTTGTGGAATCCGCCCAACGATAGATTTTCCAATCCATAGGCCAACGGGGATCAGCGGAATCAACACAAGATTGACATTCAATGTGCTCAGATCAATTAAACCCATCTGAAAGCTGAAAGGGACCTTTAACACATTTAGAAGTAGGAAGAACCAAGCACCCGTTCCTACGAACTCCATCTTAGGCACCGATAGCGATAAAAGATAAATCGCAAAGATGGGCCCAGCAGCATTCGCCATCATCGTTGTCACGCCCACCAAGATACCCATCGCTAAAGAAAACCACTTTGAATGAGGCACACTTTCTAAAAAGGAGGTCCGCCACAGTCGAATGATCTGAACCAGTGTAAGCGAAAGAATGATTCCGCCGATGACTGGTTGATAAACCGCTTCGTCCATTCGCGACATAAACAGCCACCCCAGCATAACCCCGAACAACGCGGGGGGAAGCATACGGCGTACATGAGACCAGTTGGCATGCCTTCCAAAAGCAAAAGTTGCCGAGATATCTCCAACAATCAGCATCGGGAGCACGACCCCCGTAGATGGTAATGCCCCGAATACGTAGGCGAAAACCATCACATGGACCATGCTAATTCCGGACAGCCCACTTTTGGAAATGCCGATGCCGATGGCTGCAATGCAAAGCAAGCACCACTCAAAAACCGTGATCGAAGAACAGTCGCCCATAGATATTGCGTGTCAATAAAAACAGTCCTGACCGAAACCGGACAGGACTGCTTAGGTTTTAATTCAATCGAACTTAAATCGACTAGGTTGTTGGTACGCTCATGATGGTCTTGAGAACTCGCGAAACAATTCGGTAGGGGTTAGCCGCCGAGTTTGGTCGACGATCTTCCAAGTATCCCTTGTAGTCGTTGTTCACGAAACTGTGCGGAACACGGATCGAAGCACCACGGTTTGCAACGCCCCAGTTGAACTTGTCGATCGACTGCGTCTCGTGAAGTCCGGTCAACCGTAGGTGGTTGTCAGGACCGTAAGCAGCGATGTGCTCGTCCTTGTACTTGTCAAATGCATCCATAAGCTTGAGGAAGTAATCCTTTCCACCAATTTCACGCATGAACTTGGTCGAGAAGTTGCAGTGCATACCAGAACCGTTCCAGTCGCCCTTGATCGGCTTGCAGTGAATATTCACATCCAAGCCGTACTTTTCGCAAAGCCTGAATAGGAGGTAACGAGCGACCCAAACGTCGTCGGCTGCTTTCTTGGAGCCCTTCGCAAAAATCTGGAACTCCCATTGACCCTTGGCAACTTCAGCGTTGATGCCTTCGTGGTTGATGCCAGCGTCTAAGCACAGGTCCCAGTGTTCTTCAACAATTTGACGTGCAACATCTCCGACTTGCTTGTAACCAACCCCGCAATAGTATGGCCCTTGAGGTCCTGGGTATCCATCGACAGGGAACCCAAGCGGTGCACCATTTTCGTAGAAGAAATACTCTTGCTCTAATCCGATCCACAAATCTGGATCATCATCGATTGTCGACCGTTGATTGGATGGATGCGCCGTCATGTCAGGAAGCATAACTTCGCACATGACGATGAAACCGTTCTTTCGCGAACTATCTGGATACAACGCAACTGGCTTGAGAATGCAGTCGGAACTATGTCCGTCGGCTTGTTGAGTCGAGCTACCGTCGAATCCCCAAAGTGCACAATCTGCAACAGACGTGGGAGCTTTATCGACTACCTTGCATTTCCCTCTGAGACTTGGTTCTGGGGTGTAACCATCTAGCCAAATGTACTCGAGCTTGTATTTGTTGTCGGACGACATGTAGTAGGATCTCTTCTTCATCAAAAGGAACAACTGATCAAACAGCTGACGACAAGATGTTGCGACAGGAGGAGAGAATCCTGATTGCCATCCCAGCTTCGAACTTCTTGTGCGAGGCTCAGCATTACAACTAAACCTCCCGAAGGTGCCAAGCCTTCGTCAACGACTTCTTGCTAAGTTAGCTACCACAGAACCGCCGAGCAAGTTCCCATCCCTGTGCAAGGGAAAATTTTCTTGCACAATTACACCGCGGTTTGGATTAACTTATCTAATCCTGCATTTCACAATAATCGTGCAAGTCCTCTTCAGTCGAGTTCTGTTCCCATGAACGCAATGCCCGTCATGCTGTTAGTCCTAGCGATCCTATCGATCGCTTATCGCTTCTACAGTAGTTTTTTGGCAGCCAGGGTAGCTGTCCTGGATGATACGAGGATAACCCCGGCCCACCGCCTTAATGACGGGCAGAACTACGATCCAACCAATCGATGGGTCTTATTCGGCCATCACTTCGCGGCAATCTCCGGCGCAGGTCCACTCATTGGCCCGGTTCTGGCCATTCAGTTCGGCTACATGCCCGGTTTGGTCTGGCTGGTTGTTGGTGTTTGCCTAGCAGGAGCCGTTCAAGACATGCTGGTTCTTTGGGCCAGTACACGAACCGACGGCCGATCACTGGCTGAGATCACACGAGCAACACTCGGACCTTTCGCAGGGATGACGGCTTCGATCGCCATTTTATTTATCGTGATCATCGCACTCTCGGGACTTGGAATTATCGTCGTGAAGGCTCTTGGTGGTGAAGAAGTCAAAATGCCGACCGGAACAAAGATCACCTACTCGCAAAAGGCACCGGACGCCCCCTCGCATGAAATCAGCAAACCAGCCGATCCAAGTGTGATCG
>JANODQ010000371.1:0-4482 GCA_031412775.1 Pirellulaceae bacterium
GGCCGAGCGTTTCTGGTTGGACGGAGCGAAGAAAGACTACAGGCCGTTTCCAGCGAAACGGGTTTTGAATTCATGGTTGCCGACGCGTCCAACTGGGAGCAGTTGGACGCTGCCGTTGCAAAAGCGGAATCGGTGCTTGGCTCAATCAACGCCGCTGTGAATCTTGCAGGCTCGGTGCTGTTGAAACCGGCTCATCTCACAAGCCGCGCCGACTGGGATAACACGGTGGGAGCGAACCTTTCTTCCGCCTTCGGTTTAGTGCGTGCCACCGCACCAAGAATGTTTCAAAGTGGTGGATCGATTGTCTTGCTGAGTTCTGCCGCCGCCTCGATTGGCCTCTCCAATCACGAAGCAATCGCAGCGTGTAAAAGTGGCGTCGAAGGATTGGTAAGGTCCGCTGCCACGACCTATGCCGCAAAATCAATTCGCGTCAACGCCGTCGCCCCGGGCCTTGTCGAAACGCCGATGACCGAGCGAATCTGGAAGCAACCCCGAGCCGCCGAAGCGTCGTTGACGATGCATCCGTTGGGAAGATTCGGGCAAAGCGACGAGATTGCCCGCGGAATTCTTTTTCTTGCATCACCAGACCAATCGTGGATCACCGGTCAAGTTCTTGGGATCGATGGCGGACTCGGAAAACTCAAGTCGATGGTGATTGCAAAATAGTCGATCTCTTACTTCCAAAGGCAGGGTTCAGCCAAAACTGACTCGTAGAATCTGCTCTTTCATTCAAATCTGTTATAATCTTTCATGACAGCCTGTCAGACCAAGTCTTCCGATCAATCACTTCGCTAATGAAGTGCTGCTGTGCACATAGTATTGAACGATGAAGCTCCTCGTCCGTCACCACCCCAGCTTGGTTGTTAAGTGCAAGCGCGCCCGTCGCGTCACTTAAGAATTCGACCTTCAACCCTAGGTGCATTCCCTGCCTAGCTGTCGTATCGCAGCATATGTGTGTCATGTATCCTGCGATCGTTAATGTATCGATCTGATGCTCTTCGAGCCAAGCTTGGAGCAACGTTCCTGTAAAACAACCCGGTAATGTTTTGTCTAGCAGTAAATCATAAGGTTTCTCTGCGAGTTTAGAATGGAGCTGCCATCCATGTGTACCTTCTTGGAATATCGGCAAACGTGTCTCTTTGTGACGAACAAAAATCGTTGGAACGTTCTTAACGCGAGCCGAATCGACTACCTCTAGGATGTTAGAGAAATGGTCAATTGGATACGTAATTGGAAGGGCACCTGTAAAGTATTCGTTCTGAACATCGATAACTAAAAGCACGCGTGACACGGTAGAGGCTACTTTCATAGAGGGGTGGGTAGCTTAGTTTAAATCGAGACTACATCGGCTGATAGTATCAGAATTAGCTCGCATAGCCCACCAGATTCTTTGTAACCCCGTTAGTCGTCGCGGGGCTGCGTTGGCGTGCAAAGGATAAATTGATAGAGGGCCACGTCCAACCAACGTCCAAACTTAAAACCCGCTTCACGTAATGTGCCGGCGAGGGTAAACCCAAGCGATTCATGTAATGCGATACTGCCCGAGTTAGTTGACTCAATACAGCCAACTATTAAGTGGTACTCCTGCTGTCGAGCAACTTCAATCGTTTCCGTCATAAGCGTGCGTCCCAAGCCTCGGCCACGATGATCCTTATGCACATACACCGAGTGCTCGACCGAATACTTGTACGCTGGCCAGGCTCTGAAAGTTCCATAGCTTGCGAATCCCATCAGTTTTCCAAAGTTGTCCTCGACTCCGATTACCGGAAAATTTCCATCCTCCTTCGCTTTGAACCAGGCAGCTATCGATTCGATCGTACGCGGCTTGTAGTCAAACAACGCAGTCGAGGAGGCAATAACCTCGTTGAACAATTCTAAGATCTGCGTTGCATGACGATCATAAGTACACTGAACAATTTTCATGATTTTAATCTGTGATGGCTACATTCGAAAAAGCCGCTCTTGATATACAAAAACGCAACGCTTCTCGTACTTTAGTAGAAGCTCTATGGATTGAGCCAAGCGTAAAGAATTGGACAAGGATCTCACGGACTACTTGGATATTATGACACTTAAAAAATCCTCCGTGTCGTCCGCGTCTTCCGTGTCCTATTTCAACCCCTGCGCGAATTGGGCTATGAATGCGGGACGACCTTCGAGTACCAAAGTAGCGTCAATAAACGATGATTACTTCTTTCTTTGATCCATTTTTACACCAGGTTCTGGCTCAACGGGTTTGCCAACTTTGTCGACTGGTGATGTATAAAGGTATCGCCATACTGCATCTTGAATGAATTTGCCATTCGCATCGCGAGGTGAACCCTTGCTAGGCGTGACATATCCGTGACCACGATCAGCTTGCTCTTTTGCGGTACCTTTCAGTGTCGCATCGGTTATTAAGCGGCGACTGTTCCCAAATGGCGGCTTGGCAGTTTCAGTGTTCACAATCGGGCCATACTTGTTCAGCCCCAGTAGTAGCCAGGAACGCTCGTAGTGATCCGCGGTCCAGCCACCATCCAGCACGTGGCTATAACCAAAGAAGCGGTTCTTCGGAGTTGCCGACGGAAGGGCTTGCCAATCATCAGCGTTATCGCGAGGACCACAATGCATCACAACGCGTCCAACTCTTTGATGAAGTCCAAATCGTGCTGCCGAGGTTGCACCATGCGATGCTCCGGCAACGATAACCTTTTCCCAATTTAGCGTGGAGCCATCCTTACTGAGAAAGGTTTCCCAGCGACCTTGCGGGTTGGTCTTGGCGAGCGATTTCACAAACTGATAGGCATGTTCTTGCATACTATCGGCAACTGGAATATCGACTGCCTTACTCGCATCAATTCCAGCGGTGGCTTCAAGCCGAATGTTTCCGAGATGCTGTGAGTCGCCAGCCGGTTCGGAATTGAGTTTGGAGAACCAGTCTCGCGCATACCAGACTTGAATGTAATGCAAACCATAACTATTAAGTAGATCTGCGTGAACTTGATTGTGTGCCATCAACCATATTACTAATTGGCCGCGAGGAGCAACACGGGTATCAACACTGGCGTTTTGAAGATCTGCTGGCTTACCGGATTTGTCAGGCTTGGAAAGGAAGATATTGTCGATCTCGGTGTACGGTCGACAGCGAGGATCCAAGTCACTGGCTTTTGCCGTAAGCTGATACGACTGCGGGTTAGGGTCTTTGAACTTCAAGGGTGCATCAGCAGCCACAGTCAAAGACATACAAAACAGAAAGCAAAGGAGAGTTTTCATGGTTTGAGAGATTATATGATGTTGAGGGATGTAAGGATTTTATTCGGTTAAACGAGCACGAGATGGTTAATTCTAGCTGAATGGGATCGTCGACTGTTCGCATGGATTCCGCAACGTCATCGTCGGTCAATGTGGCCATGCCGATTTAGCTAGTTTTGATGTCAAATCATCTGATCTCGTTACAATAGCCGCACGGAAGAACTTGGGGGCGACTCGCGTCGCGGAAAATTCTTATAATCAGATCATAATCAGACTTTTCTCGCCGAACGCCACCATTTTACGTTCGAGAATTGCGAAATATCTGCGTTTTCCTCTGTGATCTCTGTGTTACTAAAAAACGGTAGTGCGCAACGCTACCGAAAAGAACGAACAACAGTATGGAATTGGAACACAGAGGCACGGAGGACACAGAGTTGATGGTGGCGTTGAGTGAGATTTGGCATGTTTTCAGGCCTTTTGTTTTTGGCTTGTTCTCGCATCAGTTTCATTTTTACAAATCGAATCATCTTTCATGCGTTACCTCCTTGCGTCTCTTATGATTGTTACGCCCACACTGGGTAAGGACTTTTCTGTTAACGACGAAAAGTCTTTGTCGTTGGCAATCTCTTCAGCATTACCGGGGGATAATGTTGTTGTTGAGGAAGGCGAATACCAGAACATCAATATCATGTTCGTCGGTAAAGGTACGGAATCCACGCCCATCACTCTTCGTGCAAGGACGCCCGGCAAGACAATATTGACAGGCAGTAGCACGCTACGAATTGGCGGAAATCATCTTGTGGTGGATGGGTTTTACTTTCGAGATCCAGACACCACCATCAGCGACTTGATCCAGTTCCGAAAGGACTCTAAACAACTAGGTAACAATTGCCGCATGACGAACTGTGCTGTGGAGAGCTCGCAAGTCGCCGAAAAATCGAAAGAAAGTCGGTGGGTCGGCGTGTATGGTTCTGAAAACAGGATTGACCACTGCAACTTTGTAGGGAAGTCTGGAAAGGGAACAACCTTCGTTGTCTGGCTTGGTAATGGAAGTGAAGGCAAGCACACGATTGATCACAATTACTTCGGACGGCGTGAAGCGCTCGGTGCCAACGGTGGTGAAACAATTCGCATTGGAGACAGTAAGACTTCATTACTCGATGCAAATTGCATCGTAGAGATAAACTTGTTCGAAAAATGCAATGGAGAAGCCGAGTGTATTTCGAACAAATCATGCGGGAACGTTTATCG
>JANODQ010000372.1:0-3358 GCA_031412775.1 Pirellulaceae bacterium
GCGAGATTCGCCGTGATACGAACACCTAATCCTCGTTTGGCCAATCCAAAATAAGCCGCACCGATCGAAACGGCTAAATCCAATCGCTCGGCAGGTAAAATCCCCACCGGCTCCTCTTCGGGGAACCAAGTGTTGACCTGATCCTCTAACCGGTTTCGAATCAGCGATGATTCCAGGACTCCTCCATTGAATAAGAGCCAGTCGGGCTTTGCCGCTCGTAGATCGCTTATCGATTGTTTATCAGCATCTTCGCGACCATCCCAGCGGTGTTCCCAAAGAAAGGCGGCCAAATGTTTCGTAATCGCAGGCTCTGTGGCGTACGTTAGCCCAAACTCGATTAGCCCTGAATCCAATTGCTGTGGTTTGTCCGATAATGCTACTACTGGAAAAAAGCCCTCCAGCACAGTCTTTTCAACGATCACCTTCTCAATTTTTGCAGATTTCGTGTTGCTGATTAAGCGACTTCCACTACCGATAATTGCGACCGATGAAGACTCCGGTGCATCGCTTTGTAATAAGCGTTCCTTCAGTAATCGACATTGATGGCGGAGTTGTCCCCACTGACGAATTGGGAGTGTCTGAGTGTCGCTTCCGGTGAGCATCGGTTCAACGACTTTGCTCAACGCCACATCCAAGTTATCGCCGCCCAGGATCAAGTGCTGTCCGACCGCGACTCGATGAAGCCCATATTTTTTAAGCGATTCAGTTGGACTGGTTTCTGCCTTAACGCGAATTAGTGTAAAGTCGGTTGTGCCTCCACCGATATCGCAAACCAGCACCGTGTTCCCTGGCTTGATGGTCTCCTGCCATAAGTCTGCCTGCGAGTCTGCCTTTTGGGTTTCAAGCCACGCGTAGAATGCCGCTTGTGGCTCCTCGATCAAAATGACTTTTTGTAGCCCGGCAATTTTTGCGGCTTGTAGAGTAAGCTCCCGGGCGACTTCATCGAACGAGGCGGGAAGCGTAAGCACCACCTCGCACGACTCGAGGGGATGGTCCGGATGCGCGGCGTCCCAAGCGAATCGAATGTGCTCCAGGTAGCGGCTGCTAGCGACCACCGGCGAGATCAACTCAATCTCGGGATCGCCATGCCAAGGAAGAATCGGTGCGGTTCTATCAGCAGTGCGTTGACAGAGCCAACTTTTTGCCGAAGCGATCTGTCGATCAGGTGAATTTCCCCCGAGGTCGCGAGCGGCGGAGCCAACAATGAAGTGCGACTTACCCGCTTTTGATAGCCACTTTGAAGAGCACGAATTGGCCTCTTCGCGGGTGGGGACATAATGAAAAGAAGGAAGCGTTTTCTTCGTTTCGGTCGTGTTCCAGTCGGTCAATTGCTCAATCAAAAAGGAATGCACCACTGGCGATTGCAAAGCACTATCAACATAAGCCACAGCGATATTTGTTGTTCCAAGGTCGATTCCGACAATCCAACGTGGCGGTGGAGGCGGTTCCATCAAGGCATCGATGGGCTTTGCATCTGGCGCAGCTATGTTTGATTTCCTTGTGAAGTAGATTCTTGAGACAGGACCAGCAGAATATGTTGCTCGAAAGTTTAGCTGGATCAAGTGGTCCTGTCATGCGGCATAGGGATACTTCGCGCGGTTCGCAAATCAGCCAAAAGGCGTAGGGGAGCCTCCCGCTTAGAAAAATGCAGCACTTCAGCGTCTTCGTGCTCGTCTTCGTGCTCGTCTTCGTGCTCGTGCTCGTGGTCGTAGTCGTGCTCGTAGTCGTGCGAATCGATCGATTACGAGTGCCATTTCTTTCATTGAGCACGAGTACGAACTATTGAGCAAGCTGAAAAGCACTTTCTCTAACGCTTGGCGACTGATAAGTGCCTGACTTATTTGTACCAACGTTAGCATCCGTACATTCGGACACTCTTCACTGGAAGCTGTGCTAATTACGGAAAATTTTCCATGCTTGCAATGAGTTCATCGGTAATTATCTGATGGTCAATCATAGGATCAGTGATGCTCTAGGGAGTGGATAACGCGATGGTTCCAAAACCACACTTTCTTTTGTTCTGCGATGGTCAAGCGTCACGGAATCAACGAAGTCAAAACGCTCAAGGGGTCGAGCACCAAAGCTCGCGAGGACGCTGGCGGTTCATTCTCGAAGACCTGGAAGCGGGTACTCGGCTTGAGGCCTCCGATGCTGAACTGCTTGCAGCTCCTGAACGAGCAGCACTACTTGCGGTTGTACGGGGCTTAGAAGCACTTGAGCAACCCAGCCGAGTGACTTTAGTGACCACTAGCCGTTATGTTTCGCGAGGACTTCAGTTTGGGCTGAACGAATGGCGGGAGAGCGACTATTGCTGGGAGCACTTTGGAAGCGTACAACCGATCAGAAACGCAGACCTCTGGCGGCGAATCGATCATGCCATGCAATACCATCAAGTCACATGCCGATGGATCACCGGCGAAGAGCCAACCTCGATGGTTGTTGAACCAATAGTTGAGCCAATCGCAGGATCGCATGAAACATCAGAGGGAGGATCGAAACTTGATTTAGCTTCCGAGCCACCACGCCAGTCGATTCGCAAACGACACGATATGGCTGTCGCTTAGTTTTACAACTTTTGAATTTTAATAAATTCGAATCTTAACAGCCTCAATAGGGTCCAACCGGGTAGGAACGCTCTCACTTCCGCCCCAGATTTCGCTACGCAAAAAACAACAAAGTTAAACGGTTAGAAAAGGATTTTTGATAGTGCATACACAATTGTCGTTGCAGGGATTGTCCAGCGTTTTAGAGGGAATATCGCCGAATCCAGCAGGATTTCTTGGGCCTCACGAAGTAGAAATGAATGGTCGACGCGCGATTAGCGTACGAGCCTATTTGCCTGAAAGCCAGCAGGCGTGGATACTTGACGAGGTCTCCTCGGTCCAAAGACCGATGCGACGAATTCACCCGTCGGGTCTCTACGAAGGAATTCTACCGTTAGAATCTTCAGTACAATCACGAGACCAAAATACCAAAAGAACATTTGAATCTGGAGTTCTATCCAGAGCGGATTCGCCCAGCACGATCAACCCTAATTACCGACTTCGCATCGCACAGAAAAACGGAAACATCCTGGATATGCACGACCCTTACTCTGTCCCGCCACTGTTGACCGACTTTGATCGATATCTTTTCGGCGAGGGACAAAATTGGCAAATCTACAACAAGCTCGGCAGCCACATTCGTGACGTCAATGGCCAAACAGGCGTTAATTTTGCTGTATGGGCTCCGAATGCTCAGAGCGTACAAGTGGTCGGCGATTTCAATCATTGGGATGGTCGTAGCCATTCCATGCAAAGGCACTCGCCGGATGGAATATGGGAACTGTTCGTCCCCAATACCGGAACCGGTTGCAAGT
>JANODQ010000373.1:0-2867 GCA_031412775.1 Pirellulaceae bacterium
TGATTACAAGCAAGGTCGAGTTTTTCATTCGCCACTTGGGCATGCAGACTACTCGTTTGAGTGTGTTGGATTTATCACCTTGCTTCTGCGTGGAACGGAGTGGGCTGCGACGGGTAAAGTCACGCAGCAAAAGGTTCCTGCCGATTTTCCTACAGTCGATAAAGAATCAAAACGTAAGTTTGATGGTCCTTGATCATGGATGAAAAAAGTCAATCAGATGCAATGGATGCGATCGAAGAAGCGAATCTGATTCACGATCTTGCAAATCGTTCTGCACCCTACATTCCACGTGCCAAAAAGATTGGTACGCTGGTGCGGAAGCTGATGGTATCGCGAGGCATTAGCGACGAGCAATCGGCGATGATGACTCAGGAGCAATGGAGGATTGCTGCGGGGCCAGCACTTGCTCAGTACACCACACCGGGCAACATATCACGGGGCGTTTTGTATGTCGCTGTGTCGGATAATCTGGTTTTACAGGAGTTACATTTCAGCAAGCAAAAAATTCTGTCGAGTTTGAAAGTCTCACTCCCTGATTTCAAGATACGAGATATGAAGTTTAGGATTCAATAGTTTTCGATAGTCATTTATTTCGTTGATAGGTTTTAATCGCATGAAGTTGCCTCAAGGTTTCCGTTTCGCAGGAGTTTCAGCAGGGATCAAAAGTCGACAGGGGGCACTTGATGTAACGCTGATTGTTTCGGATTCGGATTGCACTGCTGCAGGGGTCTACACGACGAACCAAGTTGTTGCTGCACCGGTTGTGTTATCACGATCGCGAACGCCTAATGAACGCTTTCGCGGAATCGTTGTTAACAGTGGCAACGCGAACGCATGCACAGGTTCTCGTGGCATGAACGACGCGATTGCGATGGGCAAGATAGCTGCGAGAACTGTTTCGGCAGCCAATCCAACACAGACGGCTGCATCCGAGGATCAATGGATTGTGATGAGCACTGGGATCATCGGGCGATTCTTGCCGATGGATAAAGTTGCAAGTGGTATCGAAGCGGCCGCGAAGGCCCTGGCTACTGGAGAACAGGCTTACTTGAATGCAGCGGATGGAATCTTGACGACCGATATTGCTCGGAAAATTGGAGACTGCGAAGTGGTACTTCCATCGGGCAAGAAGGTTTCGATTGTTGGGATGGCTAAGGGTGCAGGAATGATTGGTCCCAAGATGGCGACCATGCTCGGATGCTTGATAACGGATGCTGCACTTTCAGCGAATCAAGCTCAGCGATTGCTTCAGCAGGCTGCAAATCGCTCATTCAACTGCATCAGTGTAGAAGGTCATACGAGCACGAACGATTCGCTCGTTTTATTGGCGTCGCGGCCAACTGTGGAATCGCCCGCCCTGAGTCAAGAAGATGAACAAAGTTTTGCGATTGCGTTGACCGAAATTTGCATTGAGATTGCTAAGAAAATTCCCGACGACGGCGAAGGTGCGACGCACTTAATCGAAATAGATATTGATGGAGCATCCAATGATGCCGACGCGGATAAAATCGCAAGGTCGGTAGCGATGAGTAATCTGGTGAAGACGGCAATCACCGGCGGCGATCCAAATTGGGGAAGAATTGTGTCAGCGGTCGGATACGCGGGAGTTCCTATCCGAGCGGACGTCCTCTCTTTGCATTTGAACGGCATTCATTTGTTTGACAAGGGCGAGCCGTTGCCATTTTCGGCAGTTGAAGTTAGTAGTTCGATCAAGTCAAAAAAACTCACAAATATCGAGCTTTTGGTAGGTTACGGAGCTGGAAAAGCGACTCACTGGACCACAGATTTGAATGCCGAATATGTACGGTTCAATTCGGAGTATACGACCTAGCGGTTCGGCTTTCGAAATGATCGCCGATGTGTACACTAAGAGGCTCTTTTATTGTTTCAGTATTTTGACATCCAGTGATTCGGGCAAATCGAATCACAATAGTTTGCAGATCGAGCAAAACAGTTGACTACGCAATCTCATCTTCAGTTAAGTGGCCGATCCAAGCTTGGTAAGCTGATGGGTGTCAAGATCGCGGCGACTGGTTCTTACGTTCCCGAGCAAGTTGTCACGAATGAAGACCTTAACGCATTGGGTTGCGATAGCGACTGGATTGTACAACGTACGGGTATACACGAGCGGCGTCGCGCGGCACCTGGTCAAGCTACAAGCGATTTGGCTTATGCCGCTGCGATCGATTGCTTAAGAAACGCTAACGTACAAGCTGACGAAGTAGATCTTATTATTGTTGCAACGATCACGCCCGACTTTTTGACCCCGTCAACCGCGTGTCTTTTGCAGCGGCAATTGGGATGTGTAGCACCTGCGATGGACATCAATGCGGCTTGCGCGGGGTTCATGTATGGGCTGGTGACGGCAGCAAACTTTATCAAAACCGGAACGGCCAAAAAAGCGTTGATCATCGGTAGTGAAGTGATGAGCAATACGATCAATCCTTCGGACATCAAAACGTATCCACTCTTTGGTGACGGAGCAGGTGCCGCGTTATTGGTCGCTGACGATACTATTGCTGACGAGACAAGTGATGAAATTGCCGGCCAATCATCGGGACTGGCATCGGGACTGGCATCGGGACTCTTGGCATACACCTTGGGTGCTGAAGGTTGTGGCGGCCAGATGTTATGTATACCTGGCGGTGGATCGCGGGCACCCCTTACCGCAGAAGGAATTGATCAAGGTCAACAATATCTGACGATGGATGGACGCGGCGTTTTCAAGTGGGCCGTTCGTGTAGTCAATGATAGCTGCCGCGATTGCTTAGCTTATGCGGGTGTTGATTTCAGTGATATTGATCGAGTCATCTTGCATCAAGCCAATATTCGAATCATTGACTCGGCTGTTAGTGATTTTGGTATCC
>JANODQ010000374.1:0-4962 GCA_031412775.1 Pirellulaceae bacterium
TATTCTCACCAAGACCCGTCAGGTGACGAGCAGAAATCACATCTGAGGCCGACGACTCCAGGCGAGTGTGCATGCCAACACGAAGCCGAACTGGAAGAGTGAGCGTAGGTAGATGTGGCACTTGGGCGGGGACAGATCACGCTCTTATCTGGGGAGATCTGTGTCTGGCTACGTCTTCCAGCGGCGTGGCAAACATCGCATGCTCGCGTTCAACAGCGAGATTGAGATCACATCGGAGACGAATGGGAACTGGTATATCGAGCAACTGCTCGCCAAGCCAAATGTCGCGTTTCGCTGTACGCAACTTGAATCGTTGCTGGCCGGCTTGGCCGAAGAGACCGCCACCGGATCTATTGGCGAAGTGGTCGACATGGAGACTCTCAAGGGCTACCACAATCGACTGCGAGAGATCGATTAGGAGCTTGAGGAAGCAATCAGATTCAACGACCCAGCGCGCCAAGAGAAGCTTGGCGACGAACGCCAGGCCATTCTGAAACAACTGCAATCGGCACAAGGCCTCGGTGGTCGCGTTCGGCAACAGTTCGATGCCGAGCGTTCGCGAAAGACAGTTTGCAAGGCGATCTCGCGAGCCATCGAAGCGATTGAAAAGGTGCATCCAGATCTTGGGCACCATCTAGATAAGTCCATCAATCTTGGGCTCGAGGTCAGCTATTGCCATGAAGTCGTCATCGACTGGTTGTTCTGAGCGTTGTACGGAGAATTAGCGTTCGGAAACCAGAGCATCAGAGCGCATCGGCATATTCGGACAATCGGCCGACGGCTTGTGGAAGACCTTGTTGATGCAGCGTGTTCAAGAATTCCTCTACGCTCTTTTGAGGATTCTTTAGTCGCCCCCTCATTTCGCGAACTACCGAAATCACACGTGGAGTGTAAAGAGCGATCATGTTCGAAACGAATTCATCTGGGTGTTCAGTGTAAATGTCGTACTTTTCCAACTCTGATTCGTCGAAATCACGTTGATTGAACGTAATGATCGCATCGGCATCTGACCGGATTGCGACCGCGAGAACATGACGATCATCAGGATCTTGCAATTGTAAGGATACGATCAAATCCTCATACCCTGTTACAAGGCTATCGGGAACTGCAGCATTCATTCGCGTACATGTGATTCATTCGCGTACATGTGATTCGAAGTCGTTCCGGATCAAGGTCCGGCCGGTTCTCAAGCAGATTTCGCGTCCACTCGTCGTGAATTTGTTGCGACCATTTCGCTCTATAGAGACCTGCCGCTGCAAGACTAAGCAGTAGGTCCCGGAGTGGTGCTGGTTAAAGCACGCATGCATCAAGCACGGCGGTGAAACTCGGCAATCTTTAGTACCCCATGTTTAGTTCTTGAGCTTCATCAGCCAGTTCCTGAAGCGCGTCTTTGCTGCGACGCTCTTGCTGTTTCTTGTACGCCAGCACATCGCTGAATTTGATTCGCCGATTTCGCCCAACTCTACGGTGGCTGATGTCTCCCAAGTCCAGGATTTTATTCAGGAAGGGTCTCGAAACATTCAGAATGTCCGCTGCTTGCTGAGTCGTTAGTTCCTCATCCATCGGTATCAACGTGAACGGCTTCCCCTCGGACATTACCGAGAGAACCTTCATCAGCACATTGAACACCGCGTGGGGAATCTCAATAGCTTCACCATCGCCCGCACGCTGCAACGTGACGCGCGATTCGGGAGCAATTTCGCGAGCGAGGGTACGACTGAAGGCTTTTGCTTTTTCAATATCTTTCTCAGATGGCACGAAAGTCTCGTCGAGAACTGCCATTTCAATCTCCTTGATGTTCAGTTGGCCAGTTCCGTGACCATAAAACTCCTTCTCACCAACAGTAAGTCGTTATCGAAACAAAGGCAATAGACGAATTAGTCAAAACGATCGAATTGTTCGAATTGGGTGGGGATTTGCAAGTAGGGCGGAAAAAAACGTCTCACAAAAAGCTGGCGACAACTTGGCGTTTGCCAACCCGACCAAGCTGGATTCTCGGAGTTCGTTTGGGAGCCAGCCCAACGGGCGTGCCTCTTCGGATTGGCAAGTTCTCAGGACAAACACAGCTTTCCCACGCAGAAAAACGCTTCTTTTTGAGAAAACGGCCGACTGCGAATTAAGAACGCCGAGCCGTATGCGTCTGTTAATCGTTCTACCAGACTTCGCCAAAAGGATTGGCAATTTCTGGTTTTCCAAAGTGCGTCACGTTCTGTCGCGATGCGACACGACTTGTAGCGGCTCGTCTTCGGTTGAGAGGACGTGAATCACCCGACTGGCCGCTCCGAGGTTAAGTTTAAGATCACGGATAAGAAGACGCTGGAGTTCTTCGGTACGCTGCCTTTTGCAAACAATGGTGACTTCGCTTCTGTGCGAACGAAGGCTAAGAGGCTCGGCTTTGAAAAAGGTGATACACTCGTCGCCAAAGTCCGTGGCGATGGTGGGGAATATACGCTGAATCTCTACACCGACAAGCCAGTGGGTTACTCATATCGGGCAAAGGTGCAAACGAAGAAAGACGATTGGATCGAAGTGAAAATCCCGATCGATAAGTTTGAGGCGACTTGGTTTGGTCGAATGGTCAAGAACGGAGGGGCGGTGAACCCGGCAGAAATCAACGCCATCGGCTTCACGCTGGGCGACAAGAAGGCTGGACCTTTCAAGCTGGAAGTGGAGTCGATCAAGGTTAAAATAGAGTCGATCAAGATCGAACGGGCAGGGAATTGAACGGTCGATTTGTTCAGCAGCAATTCTCAAAAGGATGACGCCGAGGCGAGCTTTCGATTAGACGCTCCGTTAAGACGATACGAGTGCGATCTTGCGGACCTTCGCTGCCAAAAGGGGCGACAGAAGCATGAACAGCAGTCCGAATCCCAAAAGTCCCCCACGGGTTAAGTCGTAATCTTCGAAGATTCGTTCCCAAGGCAGGGCGAGAAGCACTTTCCCCAAAGCAACTTCAAATAGGACGGTTAACACAACCCATAAAACACCAACCGTTAAGAGTTGCTGCTTCGACTTCGCACCGATCCAGGAAGTGAAAAAATAAGCAATCGTGAAAATTAGGATGCATCCGGTGATAACGGAAAGCTGACGAGCCGGAAAATCTCGCATTACTGGGATAAGAAAGATCGTTCGTAAAATCCCTTGAACCGTTTCAACGGTAATGATGAGCATCCAAATTGCGACGGCTCGAAGGAGAATCATCATACAATTTCTCGACAAAGAAGCAGGCGTTCGATCAATGATTCGGCAATCGCATTTCAACTCCATACATGGGAGCAATTTCTAGTAGCTTCTCGATATCAGCTTTGCCGGGTTGGGGAGCGGTAGTTGCCCCTTGTGGCAATGGCGAACTGACTTCGAAGAACATTTGCTCCAGTCCGGTAGGAGCAATCGTGATAAGCATCTTGGCTGTTGAGTTTGATTCGTTCTTAAATGAATGCGGTGTACCGATAGGCATATTGGCGAATGTGCCAGCTTTAGCAACGATTCGATCGTCGCCTATTTGGAAAGTAATTTCGCCTTCAAGAATATAAAACAGTTCCTCTTCTCAGCTGTGAACGTGCGGTGGAAGGCCACCTCCAGGAGGCACAATTGCTTCCCATGTCGCATACTTGCCATCTGTCTAATCACCCGTTGCAAGGAATCGATAAATATCACCGACTACCGCAACGGTTCTTCCTAAATCGCTTGTTCTGACAATAGGATTTCGTTGCATTTTAATTCTCCTCCTCGACCATCTGATTTTCGACCGCTGCTTCGTAAACCGTCGCTGCGGCTTTTGCCATGAGATGCATCGTATGGCGAGCTGGTAATAGGGGAAGCTTTTTGAGTCCCATCGATATAATGACTTGTGCGATTGCGTCCTCGATATTGCTCTCAAGCTTTTCGACTGCTTTATGGTCCATTGGTTACTCTTCTCCAAGTTCATCGTTGCAATACATTTTATTGCATTTTGCGATCATCGATAGCTGTTTTGATCGAATAGACCCTAACCCTCGCTTGATCAGTTGCTTGTAACCCTCAAGCCTCACATTAAAGTTCTTCGGAAGTCTTGTGTATTGAGGTTGGCGACTCCTCAGAATTCCAGGCTGCAGCGTGGCATCACGTGCCGATTGTCTTGCGTAATGGCCGCAAGGATTATTGCATAGATATGCGTAGCAATTTGTTGAATACAGAATCTAAGGTGAATTATTCCAGGTACCTGGCTCGTACTTAGAAATGCCCCACCATTGATTCCAATCAAAGCACCAAGTCATGCCTCCCGGCGACATTCAATCATGTGACCTTTGGATAGTCAAGATTTTTTCGATTTTAAATCCACGGATGTCGGCTGAACCGTAACATGCCAGAAACAGCGAGTCTGGATTTGCGATTTCAGCGAATCGAGCATCTGTCGCCATCTGCCGACTCGGCCAACAATATACGTAGTAGATATCCGCTCGGATTTCGGACTCGAAATAACTTCCATTCGTTATCTTGGCTTGTAGTCCATGGGATTCAAGAAGGTTTCGCGACTGAAGGGAAAGCGGAAGATCTTGCTCGATTCCGCAAGCATCGAATCCAAGGAGCTCGGCTAGACCAGTGATGACTCCAAGTCCGCTTCCCCATTCGCAAAACCGCCCTCGGGGAAGTGCATCGAGCGTATTCCAGGCGTTTTCATAGTTACTACCAACGAAATCAAAACAGTTCACTTCTTTCTTGAGTCGGCGACCGTGCTCGATAAGCCTGACTGCTGCATCGTCCAACGGTCTATCCGTTCGCGACAATGTGGTTTGTAACAGCTCGGGCATAATCGACTTACCGTGGTTGTTGCAAGATTGAAAAGGAAAAGCATCGGTTCAAATACGGACTCCGTACCCGATGAGAGAATCCTCCTGTCATGTTTTCGTGTTATGAATCCAAAGGTTGCCTGGAAATTCTAAACTTTCGCAAAATCTCTTAGTTACCGGTTTAGCGATATCG
>JANODQ010000375.1:0-5264 GCA_031412775.1 Pirellulaceae bacterium
GCTTGCGATATGAGTTCGGAGACATTCTGGATAGCTTTGACAGGCGAAACGTCTAGGGCAAAGGGGCGTGTTGAATTCAAACGCTCCAAGATCGAATCAGGATTGCTTGGAATAGTACGCGCCAAAATGTCTGCAGTCGCACTTGCATCGGCAAGGACGGGATCGCCTGTTGTACTCTTCGGTGTATCGTTTTGTTTATTTTTCTGTTTATCTTTCTGGGCGGCAATTTTTTCGCATCGTGAATAACGGAAAATAGTCGTTTGGTGAGAGCCGCTATCGTCTGCGACGGAGCGGAGAAGGTTTGATATGGCTCGCAAACCAGCTTGATAGGCGGAACCCGTTTGGATCTGACCAGAGGTCGCTTGACCAGCCGTCATTTGATCGGCCATTGAAAGGCTATCATCGAGCAAAATGTAGTGGTGGGTAACCGATTGGCCAAACATGGACAGCCACTTCGATCCGCTTACCCATTGGGCCAGTAGCATCACCAAGACGGCCATCATCGCCATTCGTGAGAGCAGCAACAGGAATTGCTTCAGCCAAACCCATCGCTTGTGCTTGCGATAGCTTTCCATCAAAAATTCCATCGCGGCCCAACGTTGCCGACGATGTCGCAAGAGATTGATCAAATGGATCAGCAGCGGCACAAGTACCAGCAAGAAGCCCCAAGCGAGTGGTTGATAAACGAATTGCATACTAACGTTTCCGCATGTGTGCCATGCGAGCGGCCAAGAACGCGGTAAGGGTTGCATCCAGTGGGCGACTGGTACGCGTCAAGTGATATTCCATTTGATTTGAAGCACATCCATGACGAATGCGATCTAGAAATTTTTGCAGCGACTCAAGATAACCTTCTCGCAGCGATCTCGGATTACAGGCAAGTGCGTCCAGCGATTCCATTCCTTCAAATCGAGTTGGATCATTAAAGGGGAAGTCCAATTCATCATCATCCATCACATGAAAAACCAAACAATCGTGCCCCGACTGCCGCAACGCAGCAAGGCCTCGAAGAACCGAAGCATCAGCACCGAGAAAATCGGTCATCAGTATGATCATCGATCGCCTCGGATAGGTGTCTTGGATTTCACGAAAGACTTTGGTGAGGTCTGTTTTTTCTGCGGGTTGTCGTTGCTCGAGAGATTGATAAATCGATTGCAAGTGCTTACGACCGCTGCGCCATGGGAGTTTTGTTCGAACCTTGGTGTCAAAAATCGTGAGTCCAACAGCATCTTGCTGACGTATTGCCAAGTACGCCAAACTGGCTGCAATGGTTGCAGCATAATCGAATTTATTCAGTGGGCCACGACCATATTCCATGCTAGACGAAGCATCCACCAGCAGAGTACAGCGAAGATTTGTATCTTCTTCGTATTGCTTAACAACCAATCGGTCTTGACGGCCCCAGACTTTCCAGTCGATGTGGCGCAGGTCGTCACCTGGGACGTATTGGCGATGCTGAACGAATTCGACGGACTGACCAAAGTACGGGCTGCGATGCATACCGGATAAGAATCCGTCTACGATTCGCTGCGACCGCAACTCCATCGGTGCAATCCGACGAATTGCTTCAGGATGCAAATATTTTCTGGAATCGGGCATCGCGTAATAATTCGTCTTGAGCGGTAGGAGTATTTTCCAAGATGCGTTCGATGATGCTATCGGTAGTGATGCCATCGCTTTCGGCTGCGAAGGTCACGTTCATACGATGGCGAAGAACGGGCTTGGCCAAGTACTGAATGTCTTGCGGATCAACGTGAGATCGACCGAGCATCGCTGCACGAGCTTTTGCTCCGATGATCAAGAACTGAACAGCTCGAGGGCCAGCACCCCAACCAACTTGTTCTTTGACAAAGTCCGGTACGCCGTCTTGTTTGACTCGCGTTTGACGAACGATCGCTAGGGCGTATCGAATGACATTTTCAGAGACTTCGATCGTTCGAACGAAGTTCTGCAAGTGAATGATTTCTTCACCACCGAGTACGCTTTCGACTTTGCTGCCACCAACGCCAGTGGTTCTTCGAGCTACTTCGAATTCTTCGTTAAAATTCGGATAGTCGACCAGCACCTTGAACATGAATCGATCTTGTTGAGCTTCAGGAAGCGGATAGGTTCCTTCCTGTTCAAGTGGGTTTTGAGTCGCAAGAACGAAAAACGGGTCTGAGAGCTCATGACGCTCGCGGCCGACGGTAATTTGGCGTTCTTGCATCGCTTCCAGAAGAGCCGCTTGAGTCTTTGGAGGAGTCCGATTGATTTCGTCAGCCAAAATCACGTTGGCGAAAAGCGGGCCTTCCATGAATCGGCGTTCACGAGCGCCCGTTGTTCGGTTTTCTTCGATGATCTCAGTACCGGTGATATCTGCAGGCATCAAGTCAGGAGTGAATTGAATACGGCTAAAGGATAGGTTCATCGTCTTGGCAAGCGAGCTGATCATCAGCGTTTTTGCTAAGCCTGGAACGCCTTCTAGCAAGCAATGTCCGCGACTGAAGATTCCTATGAGCAGTTGTTCGACGACTTCGGTTTGACCGACGATTGCTTTCGAAATTTGTTCGAGGATTTGATTGCGAGCGACCTGAAGCCGATCCAGGTCTTGATGCATCGTAGCTGGGGTGTTCATTGATCCTCTTCTTGCTTGAACAGTTGATCGTAATCTGCTGGACGTCCCAACGGGTCGTTAGAACCATCTCCAGATTGTAGACGCTCGAGCAGCTTTGCGGGAACGCCTGACTGTATTGACTTTTTATCAAATTTCCCGATTTCACGAGTAGCTTCCGTTTCAGATTCTTTCACGGGATCTTTCTCGGGGTTCGTATCAGCCTTGTTTTGAACGTTCACTTGAGCGTTAGGCTGATCGTCTAGTGCTTTATTTAACCACTTTATCAAAACTTCGGACCCGCGATATTGAAAGGTGACTTCCGCGGCTCCGAGGCGAGAGAGACATTGAAAGTCCGCTCCTCCTCGTGTCGAGAAGAGGTAATTATCGTTGTACAAGAAGTCACCCGTTCTGCTATCCAATACGGCAACAGAGACTGTCTCGGTATTGATGAGACCGTTGGCTTTGAACTTCAAAGGGCGATTCAAGATGATCGCTGGTGTATTACGAACTTGTGCTATCGGAAAACGGAAGTCGTAGACGATCACAGGGCTTTTCCATACAGGATGACCGTCTTGAGGATCGATCGCAAGCATCGCTCCGGAGACTTTTCTAAATCGATCTGGTTCCTCGGTCTGGACGACATCGTTTCTCAATGAAGGAGATTCAGGAAGAATCAAAATGTGACCTCCAGTTCGTTCCAGCGTGATCGATCGCATCGCGAACTTGTTCGGGACAGGATAGCTAGACTCCTGCCCTGATTTTAGATTCCAAAATAGAAGCGGTTGATTTGCTTGCCAGGCTACCATACACGCAGGATTGGTTCCCGAAGCGGCGACTACTTCTGCGCGTATCTCGTTGTCTTTGGGGAACGATTTTTCTAAAACAACATTCCCCGAGATGCCATCGATCAGTTTGAAACGAATCGTACTGCTCGAAGCCTTTCCGTCTTTAACGCTTACTTTTTCCTCGCTGGCGGTTAGTAAGTTCTTACCAGCCGATGTCCAAACTTCCCATTTCTCAGTCAAGGGATGTCTCGATATTAGCTTTCCATCACGTGCGTCAATAAGGAGACGTTCGGACTTTGTTGTATCCAGGACAATCAACGTGTGATCGTCTTGAGCAATAGTCAATTGCGATCCGAATCCAGAACGAACCCAACGACGTGTCCCAGTTCTCGGGTCCAACGAAATGACGCTACCGCTTTGTGAAACAATTACACCGTAATGATTTGCCGGCCCAATCGCAAACCCTCGGCGGTTCTTGATTCGATCTGAACCCCAAGGCATTCGTTCAGCAACAAGTTTTGAACCACCGAAACGATTGGGTTCTTCTGTTAGTTGACTGGAAAAACTTTCCCGCCACAGAATGTAATCACCGTTCGAGCTAGCAACTTCGTTGTTGTTCATCGCTGCACGAAGCGTATCAATCGCGATGATTTCGGTCGGCAATTCCAAGAGCAAGATGCTATCGATGACGTGCGCTATCGTTCCGGTGGGCCCAATTCCTCGCGGAATAATCTCGGCCTGAATTGTCAGTCGCTGCGAACCAGTCGGGCCAACCAGTTCGATAGCCCCCTGTTGAAGATATACCATCCAGCCCGCCATCGCAGTACCGGTTGCTTGCTTAACGGGACATGTCGTACTGCCAAGGATCGGTTGCAGTGGTCTATCAGCGATTCGCGACTCGACGGTCACTTTGCCATTTGGCCAGGCTGCTAAACCACCAGCCAACCGGTTGAAATCGGCGACTGTGGTTTCGCTTTGCGTTTCTTTTGAACGCCGATTAAGCATGAAGGAATTCGGATTCAATGTCTTGGATGGTTCGGTGCGAATCGAATCGAGCGATTCATCAAGACTACTTGCGATCGGAACGCTTGTAGTCCATCTTCCAACGGTGTTGTAGATAGCGAGTCGAAGCTTATCCATTTTGCTTTGAAGAAGTTTTTGCTCCTCGATCGATTCGCGAGAGCTTGCGGAGGAATCACGTTGCGATGAAGCGGAGGCAACTTGAGCAGCCTCTTCTAGCAGTTGCTCCGCGAGCAACAAGTCACCACCATCGAATACTTTTTTAGCAATCTCCAATCGAAGTGTCGATGCAGCAGGCAGCCAACGAAACATATCACTTCGCGTTTCGGTATCGGCTGCAGCAATCGATTTAGATAACTGCTGGATTCGATCGGCAACTATTGCGATCATGCCTGCACGCGCGTTGGTGTCGCTGGCTTCGTATAGCTGAGCTAATTTAGCTGCGGTCCAAATATCGTTTTGGAGCGTGAGATTGTTTTCTGGATCAATCGTGTCACTTAGCGATGGCCCAGCAAAACGTTGTTGATACATGTCGTTTTGCAATTCAAGCAGTTTGCGAGTCACTTCCACCGATTCTCCGCGTTTGACGAGACCATCAATCACCGAAATTAAGTACAGCGTTCGCTCGGGGCCCGCGTTGATAAGATCTTCGTACTCGAGTACGCGCGACGAATGCTTAGCGAAATCTTCTTGAAGGGCACGCATCGCAATGTAGCGGAGAAGATGTTGAACTTCGGGATCTTTTCGATCCATGCGATAAACTTTCTCTGCCGTTTCGATTGCCGAGTCGATGTCGCCTTCCGCGAGATAAATTTTACTTTTGCGTTGAAGGCCTGGCGAAGTTACGTTCCCGGCTGCAAACTCAA
>JANODQ010000376.1:0-6959 GCA_031412775.1 Pirellulaceae bacterium
GAAGAGCCCACGAACGACCCGGCGGCTTGTCGAAAAACAAAATCCGAACGAGTTGCAAGCGATTGGTTATCGCATCAGGCAAGGACCGAAGTAGTCCATCTGCGACAGTGATGCAGTGAGGCCAAACCGCTATGAGGTTGCGTACACCAACCACTTGATTCGACCCTTTGATGATGGAATCTTCGGAGCAGTTTTCGATAGCACGATGAAGCTCTTCGCCGATCTCAACGATGACGGCTTCGCTTACGGAGTTTCGAAACCATGCGTATCCATCGCGTTGCAAGTCTTCTAAAAGGCTTTCCATCTCATTCGCTCACGAAACCAACGGTCCAACAACTATTGAGGATCTCCTATATTAAATGCTCGCGATAGCTTAAGTCAGCGAGACGTTATAAAAACATTGTCAAATTCAATCTGAATGCTACTCAAAAGTTCATTCCAATCCAATTAAATGATTCGTGTAGAATTTTTGAAATGTAACGTGATTTACAGAATCATACTTTTTTAACTTATGCCAGCCATTACGCATGAATCCGAGATTTACTGATCCCGAAAATCAAAAGTATAGCCAACCGACAGGCGAAAGTGATTTCGACACGATCACTCGCGAGCCCGTTACCATCGGTAAAGCAACATCATCGATTCGACGTTTAGCCTTTCAAATAACAGCTTTCTACTTTGGTATCCTTATGCCAATAGTCCTCCTCGCAATCGCAAGTGGCGGAGCGCTTTCGCAAAAATCCGATCGGTGGCAATCGAGTGAATTTAAAACTTTCGCATTACTGCTTCTCGAGGTGCCAGAAACACTACCTGCAATGCCGCTAATGTTAGCTGCAATGGTCGCACTTGCAGTCGTTGAAATTCGCCCGAATGCGAGCCGGTCTGTCGCACTTCGCGTGACAATTTACCTTGGTTTACTCGTCTCATTTCAATACCTTTGGTATTCGATGATCGCAAGTATTTTTTTTCCTGTCTTAATAAGCGGGATGCTGACATGGCCAGCAGTCCTTGCAATTTCTTATCTTTTCGCTTGGTCGTTTCGAAAACTTTCGCGAATCATGGTGCTCACGGCGGGCATCGCCATATTGCTGTCATTGGGGATGAATTTACCGAGAAATAGCAACTTTGTATTAGGAGCAGCAGTTTGGTTTCTCTTTGGCTCTGCTTTCGGTGGTCCTTTCGGCTGTTTCGTAACCTATTTCATCACAGCAAGTCGAATGTACCTGGGCAAAAGTCCTGCGACCTCCTTTCGGACATCTCTCGTAGCATGGGGCACCGTCACCAGCGCATGGCTTGCTGCGACTACAGTATCAATCATGTTGATGCTCAATAAGTATTTACAGCTACCGCTGACACAACCAAGTAATTGCTTCGTTTGCTCAGCAGCCGCTTATGGCCACAAACAAATTGTCTTATCGAAGCCAGTCGTTATATTAGGCCAAGTCCATATGATTAATCATCAGCTTCAAAGACTTAAGTTTTTGGAAATTGCTTTGGTAGCAGTATTTCCATTACTTCATCGCATGATTCGTAGTGTCTACGATCGAATCGGACCCATGGTGGCGCGACCCGCTCGTAGAAATCGATGGTATGCAGATACTTGCTACTTGAGTCTGAAGCCCTTGGAATGGCTTGCCGTTGTTGTTCAAACCATCGCTCGAATTCCTCAGTCGAAGATCGACCGCATTTACATGCGACAAATAGACTCTGATGAATAGCTACTAGGTTATGCAGGAGTGTGCTTGAACTTGCGTGGGCGACCATTTGGAAGCCACTCGATCACGTAAAGATCCCCTGCCGAATCCAGTGTCAGTGCGTGTGGAGTCGCAAACACTTCCGGATGAAGGTCGATTTCTTCCTTCTTGATGCCTTTTCCATCTCCCAAGTGAGCGACAACCTTATCGTCACGATCCAGGACCGTAACCCGCGCACTCAGTTCTGGAATAAACAAGTGACCATCATGTTCATAAAAGCAACAGGGTGCTCGTAAGTCACTGATTGTTCTACGGTACTCGAGATCGAGCGAATAGATTTCAATTCGACCGTTTGAACGATCAGCGGTATAAACCTCTGGCTCTTTCGCTTGGATTCGAATCCAAACGCCATGGCACGTTTTAAACTGCCCATGTTCTTTTCCAGGGCCGCCTATCGTTTTGATATGCGTGAAGTTCTTATCAAACCGAGAAACTCTTTGGCTACCATAACCATCCACGATGTAGATATCGCCGTTAGGTGCGACAGCTACATCGGTCGGATTCGTGAAATCGAAAGGCTGTGAGTTGCTTGTAGAAGCTACGTTTTTTCCAAGCTCATAAAGAACCTTTCCATGCATATCGGTTTTATAAACTCTTGCCCCCTCGCCTTTCTCCTTATTCACATTCTCAGTGAAATACAAGAACTCATCTTTGCCCTCTTTGCTTACATAAAGACCATGAGCCGTTGCTTTGACTTGCCCAGTTGTGAAATTGACCTTCTCTGCAAAGTCGTTACTCCAAGTTTCTAGCAGCTCGCCAGAGCGACTAAAAATCGCAACGCATGGGCTTTCCGATCGTGACGTAACAAAGATCCGATCCTTGGAATCAACAGCAACCGCACAACCAAAACCGTAGCTCATCCCTACAGGTAATCGGCCCCAATTTTGGTCGAGCGTATAAGTCCAATGCCCGGAACCGATCGTAACCGTTTTAACTTTCGATTCCGCCCTTGCCGAGCTTGAAACGGTCATCGACGCGCTCGCGATTGCTGCCCCAGTGTACTTCAAGAAATTACGACGCGACTCACGGTGAGGGAAGAGGATCTTCGACTTGGTCATTGGTTAGTCCTTGAGTGGAGAAAGTGAGGAAGGCGGGCTAATCTTTTAGGATTATACCAAGCGATAGTTTATCAAATAGCAACCCGCTCCTACGCACATGGCGAAAGGAAAAATCACTTTTCACCAGCCTACGATGACTAATTAAATTCGGAAAATCTAAGCCAGGCGAAAGACTTAAGCAGGTAGCATCGAAATACGATCCGAAGCGAGTTGGCGAGGATGTGGCGTGATTGCTCTTGCCGGCAAAGTTGTCAAAACAACACAAACCCGGTCTCGTATTGGATCTGCCCAAGCGATCGTTCCTGTTGATCCCGTGTGACCAAAGGTTTCAGAAGAGCAGTTTTTGCAGCTCGCTGACATTTCAGAATCAAAACCCAAACCACGCGATTCCAAATTCGTTGGGTTGTGGTTCTGTGTCAACATCCGTGCGACTTCAGGCTTGAAGATCGAGTGAAACGGCATCATGAACGCATCGAGAAAACGCGCGACATCAGGAGCGGATGCTTGAACACCACCCCAAGGAGCACCGAGCTCTCTCCAGTAATTGCTGTTCCAATCCCAAAGCTTTGAATCGGGATCGCCACCGCCAGACTCTATTGCGGCATACTCGACTTGGCATGGCATCGTCTGCCCGCGTTGAAATCTCCCCATTCCCAAAGCGCTATGGTTCATCCCAAGCGGCTTAAGAATGGTCTGATCGACGAATTGCTTGATTTCAATACCGGAAATACGATGAGCAATCTCTGCGGCAAGCATAATACCCATGCTTGAGTATTCATAATTGGTGCCAGGTTCAAACCCCAGGGGGACCTGAAATGTGCCATCGACAAAATCTTTTAATGGCGCATGAGATTGTCGCAATCGGACGTTCCCGGGTAATTGATCTGGAAGCCCTGATGTGTGCGTTAGCAAGTGCTTTATTGTAACTCGCTCTCGTCCACTGCCATCGAACTGCGGTAAGAATTTTTTGACAGGGTCTTTTAACCCGAACAAACTCTTTTCATAAAGAGTCATCAGTGCCGCGATAACGATCGGCTTCGAGATTGACCCCAAAAGAAATGCGGAATCGATTGACTTTGCATCGCCAAATGGACGTGTGAAGACGGTCTTGCCATCACGAACATAGAGAACCGCTCCTCGAACTTGACCGGACACAGTCGCACGCTCAAGAATCGTTGCAGCCTCCTCAAACTTATCATCCTGCGACGACGCGAATAAAGGACCTGTAATGATCGCACCTAAACCATAACCAAGAATCGTTCTTCGATTGTTCATGTGCATGACTATACCATCTCTCTTCAAAGCCATGCCACGACGATGACTTACGAATTTTTTTTCTATTTACATTAATCGGAACCATCTCATGGGCTTCAGAACCAACACACAAAAAGATCGACAACGTGCTAGGGACTCCCTGATTAGTCGTTTTTCGGAACTTCGTAAGCGTGAGTCCGATGGGACGCGTCGATTTATCGCTCATGTTCCCCAGGGGACTGCTAACAATTATGCGTTGGATGCAACTAATTAAATCAAGAATTACTAGTGAGCGGGCTCAGCCGCAAATCGTATGGATTTTCAAAATCTTCGCGGAGGACCGTTGTCCGACTACAAATGTATTTTTCTTTCACTAACCAGAAATAGTGTGGCTTCTTTTGTATCCTGGCGAAATGGCGGAAACTATCTATAACTTTAGTTTACGAGCTGACAGCACCATACAGCCGATGAGCACGAAAGCAAAATGACAACAAGCTATCAGGACCAACTGAATCAATCTCCGATGGATCGAACATCATCAACAGACGATGAGCGTATCCAGGGCGTCGTTCCTCTTCCTCCACCGGAGCATTTGATTCGCTTTTTTCCGATCGAGGGAACTCCTGCCGAGCAATTGATCTCTGAGACTCGTACATCAGTCAAAGACATTTTGCATGGTCGTTCGGACCGCCTACTGGTCATTGTGGGCCCTTGCTCCATTCATGATCCCATTGCTGCTATCGAGTACGCGGAGCGGCTTGCCGTTGAACGATGCCGATTAAAATTCGAGATCGAAATTGTAATGCGAGTCTATTTCGAGAAGCCGCGTACGACGGTTGGTTGGAAGGGGCTTATCAACGATCCATATCTCAACGAAAGTTTCAGGATTAACGAAGGACTTCGGATAGCCCGAGACTTACTAGTTCGAATCAACCAGTTAGGCGTTGCTGCCGGTTCCGAGTTTCTTGACACAATTTCCCCACAGTATATTGCGGATCTGATCAGTTGGGGTGCGATCGGCGCCAGGACCACTGAATCCCAGGTTCATCGCGAACTCGCATCGGGTCTATCTGCACCGATCGGCTTCAAGAATGGGACCGACGGGAATGTTCGTATTGCAATCGATGCAATCCTTGCGTCGCAACGACAGCATCACTTTTTGTCTGTTCACAAAAATGGACAAGTTGCAATCGTCGAGACGCGAGGCAACAACGATTGCCATCTCATCCTACGCGGCGGCAAGGACCCGAACTTTGACGAGGCGAGCGTAGATGCGGCTTCCAAGGCTCTTGCGGCAGCCCACGCCCCGCAACGTTTAATGATTGACATCTCGCACGCGAACAGTCGTAAGGATTACCAAAAGCAAGTCGAGGTTGGTAAGCAAGTTGCCACTCAAATCGGTAACGGTGACGATCGCATTTTCGGTGTAATGATCGAATCGCATTTAAAAGGCGGCCGTCAGGATCTTGTTCCCGGAAAGCCACTTGTTTACGGTCAAAGCATCACCGATGGTTGTCTTGGCTGGGACGAAACCGTTACGCTACTCGATCAACTGGCTGCGTCCGTCGTTAAGCGACGTTCCAAGTAATTTGCTAAACGCTTGGCATGGATGCTACACGTATTTTTGACTCTATGCGAATAATTCATGCACGACCTCTCCGTAAACATCTATCAGACGGTAATCTCGACCGGCGTGACGGAAAGTTAATCGCTCGTGATTTAGTCCCAATTGATAAAGCAGCGTGGCATGAAGGTCTTGCATGTAGACTTTGTTCTCGACTGCATAGTGCCCGAACTCGTCGAAGGCTCCATGAGCGTAACCAGTTTTAAAACCACCGCCTGCAAGCCACACCGTAAAATCGCTTGGATTGTGGTCGCGACCGGTACCATTGTTTTCCGCATACGGCGTACGACCAAACTCTCCGCCCCACCAAACAATCGTTTCTTCCAGTAGCCCACGCTGCTCAAGATCCGATAGTGGTTCTTCCGGGAATTTAGTGGGTAAGGGTTTTCTAGTGTGAGATCGAGTTTGCCGCAGAAGAATAAAATTCGCGTTCGGTAGTTATCGAAATTAAGGAAGCCTCTAGCAACGCTTTTGATCGATTGGATGCGACTGCTTTGATCTTCGATTGCTGCTCTTTAGTCAATGTTTTCCAAAGCTTTTCAGTCGATTCTAGATTCCGATCCGGGACCACTTCAAGGACGAAATGAATAAGGCCAATCGCACATGCAAGCTGGTCGGCTATGACGGAGCGGGACACGGCTTCTTCAATCGCAAAGAGCATTATGCTTCGACCCTTGCCGAAGCCGACAGTTTCCTCGTCGAACTCTGCTGGCTCAAAAAATGAAACCTACATCCGGACGCGTAAATTTTCTTGTCGAACCGTACGCTAAACATTTAATAAGCAATATGGCTTACACAGGAAATGCATCTAGCGAATCAACCGAATAGATTTTGTTTCAAACAGTCGCGTCTCGAAGATAAGCTGATACGTGAATGATGTTCGAAAAAACGTTTAGATTCGAAGCTAGGCTGGGAAAACAACCTTGTCGTAAACTTCTGCTGCGAGAAGTGTGCTGTCGATTGCGTCGAGTCCCATTTGCCCCTCCAAACCCTGACAGCTTGTCAAACTCCAACTGCCATCGGGGTTACGCGAAAAGCAATCCATAGAGTGTCGATCTTGCGCAATCAACACATAATGTTGCAAGCTGGGAATCGTTCGATAATGCTCGAACTTTTTTCCTCGATCGTAAGCCTCAGTTGAATCGGAGAGGACTTCTACCAGCACAACTGGGTTGAGCAGTACATCTCCGCCATTGGTTTCAATCTGCGGATCGCCACAAACGACAGAAAGGTCGGGGTATGTATATAAGCCGGTCGCATCGATTCGAA
>JANODQ010000377.1:0-6836 GCA_031412775.1 Pirellulaceae bacterium
GGCCGTTACTCGTCGGCGAAACTTATACGCCTCGTAAGTATATTTTCGTTGAACGCGGACCACATGGATCAGGTCCGGTCACTCAAGACATCAAGAGCAGCACTTACGATTTATCTCGATGTGTCCGCAGTGACCGATTCAAGTTCATCTACAACTGCACGCCCTGGATTCCATACTCTCCAGTCGATTCCGCACAAGGCGCACTTTGGAACGAGACTACCGCTGCTCATAAGGCAGGCACTTTGGATCCAAGGCTTAGTCAAACTTATTTCAGTTCACCTCGACCAGTCTATGAGCTTTACGATCTAGATTCCGACCCGTCCGAGTTGATAAACTTGGCGGGGCAGGAAAAATTTGCAGAAATTCAAGATGAACTTCGTGTTGCCTTGATCGAAAAAATGATCGTCGACTTTGACTACCTTCCCCTTCCAGGTAAATCGGTAATGGGTGCCAACGACGATAAACCTCGCCAAGGAAAAAAGAACGCAAAAAAGGTAAGCTCGCGTTAGGTGGCTTGCTTAATGCTTAGGTGTTCAGTTATTGGATCAATTCTCGGTACTTTACTATGATCCTCATCTAGACGATATTCATCACGAGTTTGAACTTAACGAACAAGCCACTAAATGCAGATAACCGGTAACCCGAGTAATTCGTTTGGAAGTACTTAGTCCAATAGCGAAATATGCTATCTGTAAAGTAATCGACTAGCAATCGTCGGGGAAGAATCGATTTCTTTACCTTTCTGAACGCCTGGCTATACTTTAGAAAGTTCTTTGGGAGGTTGAAGCGATGCCGAGTCGTTTAGTTAAATGAATTTTTGTGTGTTTTGGGAGTAATCACTGTGGCTCGTTTCGTGATTTCTACGCTTGCCGTTATTCTATTTGCTCCGACCACGCAAGCGCAGGTTAGTTCTGTAATCTGGTCGCAATCTGCCCCTGTTGTTTGGAGTCAACCCGCGCCTGTGATTTGGCAACAACCTGCACCGGTGTTTTTACCAAGTACGGGTACTACAATCGTGACCCCGATGAATGTCTCGCCGACAATAGTTTCACCGGTAATTGTGTCGCAACGACCTCAGATAGTCTCTTCAGTTCCAGTAACACGCGCCTATCGAGCACCGATTGTGACTTATCAACCGACTCGACAAATCATCACTCGTCAGCGTCCAATAGTTGGCGGAACGGTTTCGCGTTCACGGTACGGTTATCGTCGAGTTGCCTTTTAGCAAGGTAATTTGTTTATCAACTTGAAGGATTTGGTGTTTGTAGTAGGCAAATAAGTTTAGTATTCGCCTACAATTGTTCTAGCCTAATCGTTTGAATGGCGAACTTTTGGCATGACGCCGGTTGATTGACGGATGTTTTTTCCGAACTCGTTCTTTGTGAGGTTGTAATGCGTATTTTCCTAGGGTCAGCTTTGTTGAAGTTTGCGGCTCTGACTCTATGTGTTGGTTGTGGCGACGGGAGTTATGTCGAGGAGCCAGATCCAAGTGAAGAAGTCGTGGCTACGGCTCCGCCACCAAAACCCTTCGAGTCTCGAGTGGCGGAAGTCGGCGTCGGCATTAAAGGTCAAAGCCTTCGCGACGAAACTGGTGTTGGGAAAATCATTTCACAGCCAGCAATGACTTTATTCACGACGAAAGAAAAGGTCGCTTTTGAGATATTAATTCCCCAAGCGATGGGGCTTTTCGAAGGCTTCAATGGTCGTAAACCAGAAACGCATGAAGAGTTTATGGAGAAGATCATTAAAGAACAGCGGATTGAACTTCCCAAGCTACCGGCGGGGCAAGTGTATCGCTATCATCCAGACGATTTTCAGCTGTGGGTTGAAGCGGCTCCTGCGGAGTGAGCTTGGATCAGCGAGACTCGTTCTGCTAGTCCGTTGTAATTTATCCAAAAGCACCAAAAAATAACGCCGGATTCTCAATCCGGCGTTATGACTTTCATCCTTGAGGAGTCAATTTACTACCAGTTGTACAATACTCCAATAGTGATCCCATGTAGCAAGAGCGAGTCGTTCGTTTTGATATCTCTTGCGTCGTCAATTCTCGAGAAATCGTAAGGGATTTGGCCGGGAGCAGTTGCAACTCCTGCAACTCCAAGAAGACGGTATCCGCAAGTCGCAGACCATCCATTGGTGATTCGAACTCGACTCCCAACTTCTCCTTCGCCTAAGAATGCAACGTTGTTTTCTGTTCTCATGAGGTTGTATGCTTGGCCAGCATAAGAACCGTTTTGTACAACTGCTGCCGCGGTGCTATTTCCTGCGAATGTATCGAATTGCGTGCGATTGTTAAAAATGCCGAATTTCGTACCAGCGTAAAGGCTGAGTCGACTTCCGCAGCAATAGCTGGCAAGTCCACCCAGTTGTAGGCCTACTAAATCATTCACCACATTATTTCGATAAAAGAAGTCTGTTCCATTGCCAATGATTGCATCATTTTGGCTTGTTGTATATTGAAGATCGTCGCTGAACTGGAACCATCGAACTCCACCGAACCATGCGAATCGGAGTGGGCTACACATAGATCCTACGATGGGACCACAAGCGCTAGTTGGGCCCGCGCATGGCATCGCACAAGAAGGTTGTGCACACTCGTTGCAACCTCCTTGTCCGCAAGGTTGACAGCCGCCGAATCCATGGCCATATCCACCATGTCGACCAACTCCTGAGAACCCACTACGACCGAATCGTCCGTTGGACCATCCATTTCCACAACCTCCCAGCCCACAACCACCTCCACCTGCGAATCCTTGGCGTGCTGCTCCGCCTAAGGCAAAGGAGAAGAAGTTTACTTCCACATTCTGGAACTCGGAACCCCGAGTGATCTGATGAGCTTGCGCGTTGTTGTACCAGAAGTAAGCATCGTTTCCTGGCATGGTAATACCGTACGGAGTTGTGCCAGAACCTGGTGTGAGGTTGAACGGTAGATTTGTATAAAGGGATACGCCCGTGCTACCGCCTCCATAAACCGTTCTCGTCTCATCCGAAGGAAGAATGCTCCAGTAGCTCCCAAGGATCGCGTACTGACCACATCCGAAATACCGACCACCCATCAACTCGTATCCGCCAGCGGTCTCCATCCTAGCGTCGTAGGTCGTTAGGTATGGAGGCCGCGAATTGTTCGCATCGGTTGACAATCTCACACTGTCATTATCGATCCGCTGGAAAATCAAGCCGCTCGCGCCAAAGATCCATGGACTAACAGGGACGGGTCCTGCAGAGTATGGATTTACTCCAAAGCTTTCGCCACAAGCTCCATCAGCCGAGCATGTGCTACAGGAGGATCCATCTTGACCTTGATAAAGTCCCGCCGAAGGAGCCGATCCGTAGCTTCCGTATGCAGATGCATGTGTTGATGGATACTGCTCAAAATTTTGCTGAGCATGAGGCGCTGGCTGCATAGATTGGCCGGCGTTAGGAGCACCATTGAACTGGCCTGCGTTCATCGGGATTGGCTGTATTTGCTCCGCTCCAGCATATTGTGTTGTACTATTATTTATAGGCGGAAGTGGTGCTGTATAAGACGGTGTAATTGTCATGGGGCCAACTTGTATTGCTCCCGGTTGAATGGGCTGCGTTGGGACCAAAGCTGGATTGCCAAACGCTTGCGGTTGCCCTGTTGCGGACATTGGATTTGATAGCCCAACTCCTGGCATTGGAATGTGTTGATGGCCCATGCCGGCCCCAACGCCATTTGGCAGACCCATTCCCTGCTGAGCAACATGAGGGTAATTACCACCGATTCGAAGTGGTGCTGCCACCTGTCTGATAGGAAACCCGGGTTGTGTTGCGAACTGCGGGTTTGAATACAACCCATTACCAGTTGGACTTCCTAAGTATTGGGCCTCGCTGATACCAGCCAATGTGGAGAGCCCGAAGCCCAATGCTACGCCAGTCGAAAAGAATCTCTTCACTTTAAACATCCTTGTATCAAATTCGCGAGCAGTGACCGGCAGAATCCAACGCCGTCACGCACACTTGCGAAAAAAGTTCACTCCCGGGAACGCCATTTCCCGACGATTTCAAACTGCCGCCGCTGAATCCTCGCAAAAAGATTGCTCGCACTCGACACTCTTGTATCGGAAGCAAAACCAAGAATAAAAACAAGAACCTTGGCCAGCAATCAGATAACCCGACTTTGAAGCTACAACGTCCCGTTTGGGTAAGTTTTAACGAAACGCAGGTCGTCGACGTCTTGCAGAACGGGTTCACCATCGGACTTGACGTCCTTTAGCAGTGAAACTCGTCGTTGGGCATTTTCTAGCGCCGAGTAGCAAAACCGAAGATGATTTGTCGCTTGTGAAAACTGCTTCAAGCTATCCTCCAGCGACAACTGCCCGCGTTCAAGCTCGCGGAGGATCCCTTCAAGCGACTCTAGCGACTGCTCAAAGCTTATGGGCGAACCATTGTCGTTCTGTGAAGCCGATGCTTGAAGATTTTCCGAACCCTTCTTCATGAATACCACCATCTTTTCGTATAAGTTGTTTGTGAGATTTTGATTTGAATTTACATCCACAGTCTAACCATAACCAACATGACGCCAAGCCAGATTCGACGAGTACAATCGCCATATCTCGTACAATCGTAACCAATTTCTACCAGCAGAACCGTAACTTCTGCTTTCGGACTACCATGCAACCCATAAACGAAGTTCTTGACCTAGATATCAAATGCGGCAATGTTCGCGATATCCTGCGGGTAAGCAACTGAGTTTGGTTAAATCAATGAACATCGATCCAATAATGATGCTGAATGGACGAGAGCCAAAAGCGTTCAATGTTACCGGTGCGAAGATAACAGCACTGCAGAAACGCCTGCGTTCGATATCACGATCCAGACGTGAGACACTCGTCAAGCGTTCTGAGCAAGTCGAACGAATGCTGAGTGAACTCGTTTCAGAAGTGAGCAACTCGCAATCGCTTGTGGAGACATTCCCGAAATCGACAGAAGCCGATCTGGGCTTAAATGTTCCTAACGCTTTACTTCACTCTTCGACACTTTTCACCGACTTGCCGAAGGCGAAGCCCGAGCACGGATACGGGCACGATCGTGACGAGTCGAAGCGTGCATCAAGCGAAGAGTTTGATAGTTTACGAATATCGTCGGCCGTAAGAAAACCCTATTCGGACGACGTGTACGTACTCCATTCGCAACTCGATTTTTTAAATCAAGAACTCAAAACCGCGATGTTGCTCGTCGAGCAAACTCGGCACAACGAGAGCGACACAAAGGACCAACTGGAAGTACTGCGAGCCCAACTTCTAGAGGCACGTCACGAAACTGTCGAGCTTCGAATTCAGGCCGCTGAATCTGGCCGAGCAGGGACCGGGACCGACACGCGGCAAGCTCGTCCAACTGCGACGTTTGAAGTTCCCCAAGGTTCAACATGGGAAGAGCAAAAGCTCGCATTGCTGCGGTCCTTTGAGATGGAAAGCGAAACGATCGGTCTTAGCACGATGTCCCCATCAGAGCTCGAATCACTCTTTGCGACCACCAAACAGAAGATTGCTGATCGCGATCTGCAAATTCAAGAACTAAGAGAGATGCTTGATATGCAGAGTCGAGTCACCGCAGATGGCTTTGCGATGGGAGCTAGCGCTGTTAGTCAAATCTTAGATACTGATCCATTTATCCAAGAGGAACGTGTACGACTGAAGCAGGTGCAAGATGAACTTCAACAAAAGCTCCGGGATGCTGAGATTGAAATTTCGGTTGAACGAGCTCGTATAGCTCGCGATCGACTATCACTCCAGAATGCCTCGCAAACTTTTGCAGAGGAAAGTTCAGCCGCTTCAGCCAACAATGCAGCGACGCTCGAAGCTCAGCAATTCAATTCGAATCAATCGATTGAAAGAAAACTGGTGCCGGGAAGCATACCTCGAACGAGGCGATGGCTTCAAAGACTCGGCCTTCGAGATGACGAGTGAAGCGATAAGCATCACGTTGTATCAAAAGAAATTTACTTCAGCGAATTGAAGACAAAGGAAAATGGCAATTCACTGCAGCAACCGTAACCATCTAGTTTGGTAACTCGCCCAACAAGGAATCCTGGCGAAGAAAGACCGCATAGAAAGCGTGCCTTTTGACGTACGCTTTGAAGTCGGTCTGGCTTTTTTGCGATGGCTTCATTGAGATATCGAATGGCGGAATCGCCAAGTTGATTTGGGAGCGTTGCGCTCATGGCGATTAACGGTTGCTTTTTGCAAACACTGCAATTTCCACAACGCGTATTAATCACGTCGCCAAAGTACTTGGAAAGCATGCGACTTTGGCAAGTCTTGGATGTCGCGAGATCGAAGACTCCTTGGACTCTCACCGTTTCCTGAGATTCACGCTTTTGAAATCGCTTGTACAGATCGCGTGCGAACGATTTTATTTCGGAAATCGGTTTGAGGAGATTAAAACCGTGCATCACACCGCTTGCTCGGACCTCCCACCACCCTTTCCGAGCAAAGCGATCAATCATTTCAATGATCGCCCCTCGCTCACAGCGTAGTCTCATAACGGCTGGCGTTATTTTCAAGTCATGCCAGATCTTCTTCTTCACGGCCATCGACATTAGTTCAATAACAAATCGCCGCTCAGAAGTAGGTGTGCCTGAGAGGATCGTACTGGAGCTCACCAGCGCCTTGAACTCGTAGGAATCATAGCGCGACGTTGTCGACTCAATGTAACCCTCCAGTTCCAAATAGGTCAGTACAGTACGCACCACAATGTCGCGAACGTCCAATTGATACGCAAGACTGTAATAGCTGATGAAAAATGTTTTCGGTTGGTGCGCGATAATGTCAATCAGGTCGCGGAGGTTTTCAAGCGTCGGAGTGTCTCCGTAT
>JANODQ010000378.1:0-8614 GCA_031412775.1 Pirellulaceae bacterium
TGTGTTTCCGTACTGTTTTTTATGCTTTGCAAAATCTAAGTAGACAGCCGGATACATCAGGTAAGACATAACATCTTCGTCGTTGGATGGTAATCCACATTTGGCTTCCAGTTCGACCTTTTTCGCGAGAAGATCAATCGACGGCATGCCTGCGCCGGCGCGACCTTGAACGGGTTTCTCGTTAGCCGAATCCAGCACGATCTTTTGGATCTTTTTGGGCCAGCCGCCAGTGGGTTCGCCTATCATCCCCTGCATCATCTCAACCACGCTTTTGGGAAAACTGTGCTTGCGAGTCGGATCGAGAACATCCTCCACCGTGAGTTCGTTTGTCACCATAAAGAGTGCCATATCACCCACTACCTTCGATGAGGGAGTCACTTTGACAATATCGCCGAACAGCATGTTTACTGCTGCATAGGTTTCGGCTACCTCTCGCCATCGGTGTTCAAGCCCTAGCGATTTGGCTTGTTGTTTGAGGTTTGTGAATTGTCCACCAGGCATCTCATGAGTGTAGACTTCGGCTGTTCCCGATTTGATGCCTTCCTCGAACGGATAGTAATGGCTTCGAACTTGCTCCCAATAATCGGAGATTCGATTTAAGACATCGAGATCGAGTTGCGTATCGCGGCTAGTATGTTGCAAGGCAGCAACCACGCTATTCAAGTTGGGTTGCGAAGTTTGACCACTGAGGGATGCCATTGCTACATCGACAATATTCACACCAGCATCACATGCGCTCAGGATACTCGCTGCGTTTAGACCGCTTGTATCGTGGGTATGAAAATGAATTGGAACATCGATTTCATTTCGCAATGTTTCAACAAGACGCTTTGCCGCGTAGGGTCGACACAAGCCTGCCATATCCTTGATCGCGAGAATATGAGCTCCCATGCGGACCAATTCTTTCGCGAGATCTACGTAGTACTTCAATGTGTACTTGTCACGCTTGGGATCAAGAATATCACCTGTGTAACAAATTGCTGCTTCGCAGATCGAATTCGTATCTTCGCGGACAGCTTCGATCGCTACCTTGACTCCCTCGGTCCAATTAAGCGAATCAAAGATGCGAAAGATATCCATTCCTGCGTTGGCTGAACGAATCACAAATTCTCTCACGACATTGTCAGGGTAGTTCGTATAGCCGACAGCATTAGCGCCTCGCAAAAGCATTTGAAAAAGGATGTTTGGAATTCTTTCACGCAGACTGTGCAATCTTTCCCAGGGATCCTCTTGAAGAAATCGCATCGACGTATCGAAAGTTGCGCCACCCCAACATTCCAGGCTGAAGAGCTGACTTGCATGCCGAGCGTAATAATCGGCAATTTCCAGCATGTCATGTGTGCGCAATCGCGTTGCCAGTAGCGACTGATGCGCGTCGCGCATGGTCGTATCGGTCAATAGCAACCGTTCTTGCAACTTAATCCAGCCACTAAATTTCTCAGGCCCCAGAGCGAGAAACTTCGTTCGTGACCCATCGGGGATTGCGGAAGTTAAATCGCAAGTCGGAATAACAATTTCGGGGAGCTTTCTTGCAGGCTCCAGCTTGGCCTTCACATCGGGCCTTGAATTGACTATTACGTCGCCGAGATAGTTTAATAGCTTTGTAGCGCGATCTTGCCTCGGTTTGAAAGCGAACAGCTCGGGTGTATTGTCGATGAAGGTTGTGGTGCAATCACCTGATTGAAACTCATGGTGCAGAATTACATTTTCGACAAAGGGGATGTTCGTCTTCACACCTCGAATTCGAAACTCCCGAAGCGCTCGATCCATTCGACGACAAGCGTCTTCCAATGTCGCATCGTAGGCGGTGACTTTCACCAACAGCGAATCAAAGTAGGGTGTAATCACTGCTCCACCGTAAGCGCTTGCTCCATCTAAACGAATGCCGAACCCAGCAGGCGATCGATATGCGGTGAGCTTTCCATAGTCGGGAATGAATTTGTTTTCAGGATCTTCGGTTGTGATACGCGACTGAATTGCGACACCACGCGTGACAATGTTTTCTTGAAGCGGAATATTCATGGGTGGCTCATGCAGCTTGTGTCCCATCGCTATTTGAATTTGCGAGCGAACAATATCGATCCCGGTTACCATCTCGGTTACCGTATGTTCAACCTGTACGCGTGGATTCACTTCGATGAAGTAGAATTTCTTAGAATCGTCGTCGACCAAAAACTCGACGGTTCCCGCGTTGAAGTACCCAGCCTCAGCCATTAATCGCTTGGCAGCCCCGCAGATCTCGGTGCGAAGTTTCAAATCCATTTTAGATGCTGGGGCGACTTCGACGACTTTTTGGTGCCTTCGTTGCACACTGCAGTCGCGTTCCCAAAGGTGAACCAAATTTCCGTGTTGATCACCGAGTATTTGAACTTCGATATGCTTGGCGCGTCGGATGTACTTTTCAGCAAAGACTTCGGACCGACCAAATGCTCCGACCGATTCGCGTTGAGCTTCTTCTAGCTTGCCTGCGAGATCTTCTTCATTCAGTACCACTCGCATGCCACGACCACCGCCGCCGAAACTTGCTTTAAGTATGACTGGGTAACCGATTTCCTTACACGCATCTGCGACAGCTTGCGTGGAAGACAAACCGTGACCGGTCCCAGGGATGGTGGGGACTTTTGCGATATCCGCTAACGCCTTCGCCGCAGTCTTATCACCAAACTTGCCGAGTAGATCAGCCGCCGGTCCCACGAAGGTGATTCCCGCGTCGTGACAGCCCTGTGCAAAATCGGCTCGCTCGGAAAGAAACCCGTAACCAGGGTGGATAAAATCGGCACCGGCTTGCAAAGCGACGGCGATGATGTTTTTAATGTTGAGGTAGCCTTTGACAGGCTCGCCTCCTTTGGCGGAACCCAGTAGATAGGATTCGTCTGCTTTGAAGCGATGCAAACTAAATCGGTCTTCGTGCGTGTAAACAGCTACTGTTCGCATACCCAGTTCGGTAGCGGCTCGCATCACGCGGATTGCAATTTCTCCACGATTGGCAACAAGAAGCTTCTTCATGAATCGATGTTCTTTCGGGTCTGACGACGGGTAGTGCGAGAGGGACAAAACCACAGCTCTTTAAATCATAGGCAATTGCGTAGCGACCGAAAGTGTGGCGCAATTCAAGAATGCGATACATATTCGAAAGCAGTCTCGCAGATAAGCACCTGCCATTTATCTAATTGCCAATAATCAGCAGCGAACTCGCGTACCAAAGATGATCGGAATACTTCGATGGGACTTTATCGAAGTCATCCCGATTTCGTTCGAAGAGAATCTCTCGTTTAGGTAAAGAGGTTGCGTTGAGTTCGATGCGAACGCGATGGGTTTTGTTAGGCAGATCGCTCCCGACGTTGAGTTTGCTCATTCGATGATACGTTCCGTATCCATCGACTCGATTTAACGTTACTGGTGCTGCTTCATCCAATTGAACGCTGATTTGACCGCCATCTGGACCAAGAATATCAAAGACCGCGATGGAGGTCCCGTCGAAGGTGTACTCGAGGGCGGCTCCTGGTTTCTGAGCGACAAAAATCACGGGCATGTTCTTTTGAAATCTCTTTGCGAGCATATGGTCTTTGGGAAGCTGCTCCCATTGACCGCGAAGCATCTCTTGAGTGATTGGGACTTGCCTAGCGAACTCCCAGTTATCATCGCGTAGTGGTTTCGGAAGGCCATGAACCATTGGAGCACCATTCGCGTCTCGGATTGCAGGCCACGACCTTGCGATTGTTTCGGTGTATACCTTGTGGCCAGTCTCAACATGAGGATGGACTCCATCGGTTGAAAAAACCATTGGCTTGGAGTTCGCCAAATCCGAACTCTTGGGTGCTTTAAAAATTAGTTCACCGGCAGACTCCATCGCCATGACTTTAACGCCAAAGTGAATCGATGGTATCGAGTAGTGATCGGCAATGTCTTCCATCGCGCTGGCAGAACGCTGCATTTTTCCTTTCCGTAGATCTTCTAGGACAGGTTCGCTAAGCGTGTAGACAAAGCATATGTCGATCGATGGATCTTCTTTCCAAGTTTGACGCACGATGCCCTCCATCGCTTTATGTATCTGCGCGGGCGAGGCTCCTCCATCGTTCACCGCAAACTCAACGAACAACAGATCCGGCTTATGTCGCAGGACGTCATTTTGAATTCGGAAGACACCGAGATCGGAACCGGTGCCGCCGATCGCGGCGTGAATCTCAGCTACTTTTGCTTTTGGATACTCGTTTTGAAACCAATCGAGTGAAAGAACTCTCCAGCCCGGTGCGGCAGTGATGCTTCCGCCGAGATACGCGATCTTGACCCTTTTACCGGCGTCGAGCTTGGCCTTGAAATTGGGTAATCCCTTCCGCGGCGTCACTTCGGTTGCGGTTCGCAGTGAAAATGAATCTTCGCTTATCCCAGAATTGATCGGAGTGACGCTCCAAAAAACAATCGCGAGAGCTAGCAACCGAAACGATGAACGCATTAATGGTGGACGCAGTGAGTTGAGGCGGGAAATGAATTTCATGTCAACGGTGCGTTTTTGTGAGGTAGATAACATACTGAGTGGCGGGAGTTTGATGAAAAGGGGCGATAGCTCTGCGAGGGCGATCGAATCTGAACGGCAATCTAGCCAGCATTATGACAGCCTTAAACGCTGGTGGATACCCGCGACTGACTCGCCGTTGACCGAGTAACCGATCGTCGTGTATTATCTGGCTTCACGTGGAGAGGCTTTGTTTTTTGTACACTAAGTACAGATCGCTTATTCACAAACGTTTTAGTTGGATTTAGCCGTTTTCGAGTTCAATTGCGGAAGGTTCTCTAGTGGACCTGTGTCAACCATGTGTTTTGGCATAGCATTCGAAATTCTGGATAAATTCGCCAAGAAAGGCATTGTTTTTATGGCCACAGAATTGGTCCAAAAATTGATCGAAGCCGGTACGCACTTCGGTCACCGGGTTTCCCGATGGAACCCAAAGATGGCACCGTATATTTACGGTCGCAAGAACCTTATTCATATTATCGACATCCGCGAAACACTTCGCGGAATGTTGCGAGCCAAGAAGTACTTGACTCAAGTAACCGCTGGCGGATCGCTAATTCTTTTTGTTGGAACCAAGCGTCAAGCGACAGAAGTCATCGCTCGAGAAGCTGCACGTTGCGGGATGCCGTTCGTGAGCGAGCGTTGGTTGGGTGGAGCACTTACTAACTTCCGAACTGTTCGAAATCGAATGGGGCGTTTGGAAGAACTTGAAAAGATTATGTCCAGCGATGACCTCAAGGGTTACTCCAAGAAGATGCAAGCGTCGCTCAAGAGAGAGTACAACAAGATTTATCGAAACCTGAATGGTTTGCGAACTCTGAATCGTCTTCCCGAGTGCTTGGTTATCGTCGACCCTAATAAGGAAAAGAATGCGATCAAGGAAGCTCGAAAGCTGGGCATCACAACGGTTGCACTTATCGATACCGATTGCGATCCAAGTCTTATCGACCTGCCAATCCCTGGTAACGACGACGGTATCCGTTCAATCGACTTGATCATAAAGCAATTGGCTGACGCAGTTTTGGCAGGACGTGCGGAAAATCCTGAGCTTCAAAAGATTACGCCGGTGCCTGGTAAAATCGGCGCGATAACTCCAGAAGAGGCCGAGAAGTCGGAAGAAACCTCGCCCGCCTAGAGTCTTTTGATTCAATTGCTAAGATGGTGCGGTATCGAATTCGAACCGCACTTTTTCGTTACTGTACAGTTCAATTTACAGTACATTCTGTCCCTAACTTAATCCACAAAAAACCTCTTAACACTGTCTGGAGTTGTCGCCATTATGGCCGAAATCACAGCTGCTTTAGTCAAAGCGTTTCGCGAAAAAACTGGTCTTCCGATGATGGATTGCAAGCAAGCCCTTGCCGAAGCGGGTGGCGACGAAGCCGCCGCGATGGACTTGCTCCGAAAGAAGGGTGCGAAATTGGGTGCCACTCGTTCCGACCGCGAAACTGCGTTCGGACGATTCGGAATTTATGCTGGTACAAGTAAGTCATCCGGAGCGATTGTCGAACTCAAGTGCGAAAGTGCTCCTGTAACACAAAACGAAGAATTTATTCAGCTCGCGAACGATCTTGCTGAAGCTCTTGCAACGAGCAACGTCGCGACCGCAGAAGAGTTGCTGAACCAGCCATCGCCTAGCAAGAAAGGACAAACCGTTGGAGAACAACGCGATGATCTCTTCAACCGTATTCGGGAAAAATTTGAAGTTGGTCGATTTTCTCGCTTCGATGGTACCTGCGGTGGTTACAGCCACAACAGCGGTACCGTAGCCGGAGTCTTGCTACAAATTGCGGGTGGAACTGATGACGTTGCAAAGGACGTTGCGATGCACGTTGCTGCGATGCGACCTGCCGCTCTATCGACGGCAGAGCTTGATCCAACTTTGGTAGATCGCGAACGAGAATTACTCCGCGAGCAGGCCCTCAAAGAAGGCAAGCCAGCAGCGATTGTTGACAAGATGGTCGAAGGTCGTTTGAAGCAATTCTACGCCGAACGCGTGCTACTGGAGCAGCCTTTCGTGAAAGACGACAAGCAAAGCGTTGGTCAATATGCAAAGAGCAACGGCCTTCAAGTGAACAAATTCGTTCACTATGTTTTGGGTGAAACCTCTGCCTAGTTGAATGTTTACGCATTCCCCTTGCTGTTGCGAGTGGAATCTGGTGCTAAACTAAGAGAGGCATGATCGCATGCCTCTTTTTTTGTGCAGTCTTTAGGAAACACGCTTCAACATGCCTGACTCTAGTTCGGAAAAGTCTCGTCCAGTTTATCAACGGGTTATCCTAAAGTTATCAGGCGAAAGTCTCGCTCACTCTGGTGAACGCGGCATCAGCATGGATGAAGTTGCAGCGATCGCTCGTCAAATCAAAAACGCCTTTGAACTCGGGTGTCAAATCGCCGTGGTTGTTGGCGGAGGTAACATTCTTCGCGGTGCTCAATTTAAAGGGACCAGCGGAGAGATGATTCAAGAAGCAACTGCTCATTACATGGGTATGCTTGCAACTGTGATTAACGCTCTAGCCATGCAAGACGCTCTAGAAGCCATCGGTTGTGCGACACGAGTCATGTCCGCAATCAAGATGGATGGAGTGTCGGAACCGTTCATTCGTCGCCGCGCCATTCGTCATCTAGAGAAGGGTCGAATCGTTATCTTGGCTGCTGGAACTGGTGCACCTTTCGTGACGACAGATACCGCTGCAGCTCAACGAGGCCTTGAGCTTGATGCAGATATTGTACTCAAAGCCACTCGCGTCGATGGCGTGTACAGCGACGATCCGGAAAAGAATCCTCATGCTGTTTTGTATCGCGAGCTGGACTACGATACGGTTATTGAGAAGGATTTAAAAGTCATGGACTCGACCGCGATCGCACAGTGTCGGACACACGGTTTGCCGATACTTGTCTTCAATTTCAAGAAAGACGGAAACATCGTCAAAGCTGTAAGCGGACATAAGGTCGGGACTCGAATCAGCCCGCGTGCGGCAAATGGCCAGCAGGTATTGATTCGAGCAACTTAAGACTCTCGCGAATTTGTTAAATCTCTCCTACGTTCTCGTATAGAAAGACAATTGATATGACAATTAAAGAAGTCACCTTAGATGCTGAAGAGCGAATGGAAAAAGCGCTCAGTGTTTTGAAGAACAACTTAGCTGGAATCCGGACCGGGCGCGCGACGCCGGGGCTTGTTGATTCTGTCAGAGTTACTGTTTACGGTTCGCAGACCCCGCTAAAGCAACTCGCTTCGGTAGGCGCTCCCGAGCCAAACCAGTTAGTGATTCGCCCATTTGATCCGAGCACGATCAAGGACATTGAGAAAGCGATTGTTGCGAGTGAGCTTGGTCTGAATCCTCAGAATGATGGTCGAATTATTCGAATCAACATTCCAGCGCTGTCGACCGATGTTCGCAAGAAACTTGTCACACGAATCAAAGAGTTAGCTGAAGAAGCCAGGATCGCGATCCGAAGTATTCGTCGCGATGCGAATAAAGCAATCGAGACCACCGAAAAAGAGAAGGAAATCAGCGAAGATGATTGTGAGTCCGCGAAAGAAGAAGTTCAAGAGCTAACTAAGAAGTACGAAGCCTCCGTTGGTGATCTCGCTAAGTCGCGAGAATCCGATGTTATGGAAGGCTAGGTTATGGAAGGCTAGTTTGTCTGGGTCACGAATCTACTGGAATGAATATGTCGAGTCTGTTTAATCTTGAAGGTCAGGTCGCTGTTGTTATCGGTGGCACAGGTGGACTTGGCGGGGCCATGGCGGATGCACTGGCCGCTTCGGGAGCGAAGGTAGCTGTTGTTGGTCGAAATGCTGAACGTGGCGCTGCAGCGGTAGAGCGGATCGCGAAGCAGGTTGGAGGACGTGCTGGCGAGACGGTCGGCTTCTATGCAGCCGATGCGATCGACAAAGCATCGCTTGAATCAGCGTGCGAGCGAATTCATTCTGAATTGGGCCCCGTACGTGTGCTTGTAAATGCCGCGGGTGGAAATCGCCCAGATGCAACGCTACCACCGGGCGCTGATTTTTGTGCGCTCGGACTTGAAGCATGGCGAGACGTTTTTGATTTGAAACATTGGGTAGGGCGCGGTTTTGCTCGGCGCAATACT
>JANODQ010000379.1:0-7335 GCA_031412775.1 Pirellulaceae bacterium
TAGGGCACACATAGATTGGGATTTTCATCTGTGAAACTTTGGCGTGCTGAGGGGCTTTAGCGAGGTCGCTGTAGTTGTAACGAAAATCGATGAGGTTCTGGAGATTCGCTTGCTCCATGAAGGGAAGCAATCGAGCGTGCACGGACCAAGTTCCTGCAACGCCACTAGCCATACATACCGCTGGCGGAATTGCCTTATAGGTAAGCTCGTAATTGTGCGTCGCGATCACCATCTGGCGCAGATTGCTGGAGCATTGCATGCGTCGAGCGGCTTCACGAGCTTGCTGAATGGCCGGTAAAAGCAGGCCGGCCAAGATTCCGATGATCGCAATAACAACCAGGAGCTCCACCAACGTGAAGCCTCGATTAGTCCTTGCAAGCTTCGATTCTTGGAGTGTTTTCCAAATTCCACCGTTGTTTAACTCGTTCTCTTGCATTTCTAAATTCATGATTTTTGTTTTCCTTGAGAAGCTTCACTGCTTAATGGGAAAGACAGCTTCAACTAATAATATTGAGACTCGATCTCAATAGAGGATATCGAAAGTAAGCGGTTTTTGTCAAGGTGAGTTGCGAAAATTAGGTGCCATTCCGTCAGCTTGATTTTGAAACGAAAAACCCCGAGGCGGTTTACCACCTCGGGGTGCGTAGAAACTGGTAACGGTTCAAATTATAATTTTGCAAGCTACTCTGGCGAGTTGACGACGATTTCAGCCGCTTCACGAGTCACTAATCTTGCGAAATCCTGGATGGCGATGCTGTCTGAAAGGAATCGGACCGAGCCATCACCGAAGGCAAAGTTAGCTCCTCCTGTGTGGAACGAGTACGCTTCGCTCGATCCAAGTGCTCCACCTGTCCCATTGGAAGCGTCTGCGTTCGGAGTTGATAACGTGTTTACGCCAGCCAACGGTACAACTCCTGTTCCTGCCAAGTCGATCGAACCAGTGCCGTAGTCTTCACCATTGGTTGCATTGAACGATGCTAAAGTACCGAGTGCAGCTCCAGCTTGACCGAAATGAGCTTCTTGAGTTGACTGGTTGACAAAAGCTCCGTCGACCCAGAAGTCGGAAGCGGGGCGCGACCAACCACCTGCGTTAACTCGGTTCGCTCCCTGGCTTCCGAATTTCTTATTTCGGCGATACACGTCAGGCCGTCCTGCGGATTCCGCATAAAGAATCGTGTTGGAAAGTCCATCCTTCACATCTGCTAGGCGTGGTTGAACCGTTGGGTCGGCACTCGAAAGAGCCCCCAGTCCACCGGCATCAATCGGAGTTACGAAATTCGTTGAATTCGTCGTCGTAGGGCGTAACCACCCGCTGACCCCCAGAGTCGGCGAATAATCGGTGACAGCCACAAAAGCCAATGTCGTTAAACCGCCAGGACCTGTTCCTTGTGGGTCGTAGTCCTTTCGATCAGGGTTGGTCGAAGAGGGGCATGTGTAAACGGGGATTCTTGTACCCGTAAGTTGCGCGTTGGTCGGATCAGTTTGATTCAGAACATACGTGAAAGTGGTTGGAGTTCCCGTCGCGGGAGCGAGCGGATTTGCGTAGGTCGCGCCGCCTGTTGAAACGGACCTAACAGTCCTTGGCGTGTTATCGCTCCAGTTTTTGTCCTGCTGATAAGCGTTAAAAATATTCCCCTGCTCGATGTACGGCAAAATAAATGTTAAACCAGCGACGCGTGGGTTGCTGGTTGCACCTGGCGCACGAATGCTGGAGGGAAGTTTTTTGTAAGTGTCCGCAAAATTCATCGCCGCTAAACCAAGCTGGCGAACGTTGCTTGAGCAGGACATTCTTCGTGCGGCCTCCCGAGCTTGCTGGATAGCAGGAAGCAACAGACCGGCAAGGACGCCGATGATTGCAATGACAACTAAGAGTTCGACAAGCGTAAAACCTCGCTTGTAACTTTGGAAAGAACGCTTCATTTTATAGCTCCATAAACTGCGTGGATGCCTCTAGCCCTAGCCAGTCAGCAAACACAATTCAGATAAATTAGTAGACTTCTCGTTGTTCGAGTCAGTATTGTTTTTCGAGAGAGGTCAAAACATCGTTTTGCATCACGACACCTTCCTTGGCGGGATCGAAAACAATCTGAACCTCACCAATCTGCGAGTCGCTTGAGACCCACTTTTCTGAATCCTGCAAGCCAAACCTCTTCGGTCGGACTAATTTGCAAAGTCTGTGCCAAAAGAAAAATAGCCAAAAACCTTAGTGATTTCCTTTGTTTTCGCCTTCCAACGATTGTGTCATCAAATATGATAGCAGCTACCCGTTTTATTTGACGGGAATATGGCAAATAGCACGGAGGTAGATTTCTTGCCCACATTCATTCACATGCTGGTTCAAGTCTGGCAAGAAGCGTGCCGCCACATCGAAATTCGCGAGTCTGTCGAATCGATTGAAGAGCTCTTGAAGGAGCAGCTTCCAATTGCGGGAATGCTGGTTGGAAGAGTCGACCAGGAGAACCGGACGGTTGAAACGGTAGCGTATTATCCGCCCGATTCTAAGCAGCTCGATTTCCCAAAATTGACAGCCTATTCGATCCCCGCTTGGAAGCAGTTTCTGAGGTGGAGCAAAAGCGGTCGCGTCAGCTTCCTCGATGCACCGCATTCGCGAAGCAGCAACGTTCCGAATCCGCTCGAAGCCTTGAAGATTTCCACGGACCCTTCACACATCATGGTTGGGCCATTGATGTATGAGTCCAAACTATTCGGCTTATGGGTGTTGGTTGCCTCGCCAGGAAAAGCGTTTCAAGAGAGCGATCTTGAGTTGGCTCAGTTATTACTGAAGCCGATCGCCGTTGCCCTTGAAAATGATCATCGACGTAGCGAACTCAATGCCCTTCGTGAAGCAGCCGAAGCGGATCGACGGACACTGTTATCGCGATTGGGTAGGCAGGACATTAACGAGGCTGTGGTCGGTTCCGAAACGGGATTACGTCTTGTTATGGAACGGGTCGAATTGGTGGCGAATTCGGATGTTCCCGTGTTGATACTAGGAGAAACAGGTACTGGAAAAGAAGTTGTTGCTCGAGCGATTCATACGCGATCGAAACGGAATACGGGGCCATTTATCAAGGTGAATTGCGGCGCGATTCCAACCGAGTTGATTGACTCGCAGCTTTTTGGGCATGAGAAAGGGAGCTTCACAGGTGCATCCGACCAACGTAAAGGATGGTTTGAACGGGCAGAAGGAGGAACCCTATTCCTCGACGAGATCGGAGAGCTACCGCTCCAAGCGCAAGTTCGTCTGCTTCGAGTCCTTCAGGACCACCATATTGAACGTGTTGGCGGTGAGCAGTCGATTCATGTTGATGTTCGAATCGTCGCAGCGACCCACCGAGATTTAGCTTCCATGGTAAAACAAGCTCAGTTTCGTGAGGACCTGTGGTATCGAATCAACGTATTTCCCATTTTGCTGCCGCGATTGAAGGAGCGAATCGAAGACATTCCCGCTTTGGTTCGGCATCTCTCCACGCGAGCCGCCGATCGATTTCAGCTAAGCCATGTGGAAGCCAAGCCTGCTGAACTTGCCATGCTGATGAATTACTCGTGGCCAGGCAATATCCGCGAGCTTGGGGCCGTAGTGGACCGCGCGGTGATACTTGGTAATGGAAAATCACTCGAAGTCGCAACGGCTCTTGGGCTGAGTAAACCAGCACCTCCTCGTGTCCCAGATAACGAACCGACCTTCTACGAAGTCATCCCTGACGACCCGCCCATCTCACGAACCATCGCGCCCGAAGAATCACCGATTATGTCACTGGACGACGCCATGACTCAGCACATCCAACGCGCACTGGCGGCGACGCGAGGGAAGATTGAAGGTAAAAATGGGGCTGCCGAGTTGCTGGGAATCAACCCGCACACGCTACGAGCGAGAATGCGAAAGCATAAGCTCGATTGGACTAAGTTCCGGTAAAAATACTGGACTTCATTGGTTGCCTGAATCTATAGGTTGCCATCAAATTTCCGTTACACTCGCGCGGACCGACCCGTCAATAAACACGGAAATCCGTTAAATAGCACGGGGCAATTCTGTTGCATTTCCTGCCCCGAACTACTGATTGCAAAAAAGCCCGCTTATTTGTGGCTTTTTCTCACGAGATGTTCTTTGGCACAGTGGGTGCGTAGGTGTGGGTCTTAGAGGAATCAGGAGCTGTTTCAAAGGTCCTGACTTCTCGGAGATAGTTTTTGAATAGCTATCGCACCCCAAACTTAACACCATCCAATCCGAGCTTTGCCGCCGGTACGAGAACTTTATCATGTCGAAACAGCCACCTGAGCCAAACTCGCTTTCTCTTACGCTCGTCCGACCAATCATCATATCGCAATCGATTGATCGAAATACACGCCGGTTGTTAGGGCGACTTGCAGCTTCGTTTCCTGCCTTGGCTTTGTTTGCGTTGATTGCGCCATTTCTTTTACTCGGATGCACCCCAACAAATACGCCAATCGCAGCGACTCCTAGCGATCCGAATTCGCTTCAATTGGCATCAGCGACTTTGGGTTCGAAACCCGCATCGGCCGTTAAGCTGCTCAATGTCTCGTACGATCCGACTCGCGAATTTTATCAAGAGTTCAATAGCTCCTTTGCATCCTACTGGAAAGAGAAAACTGGAGCGACTGTGACCGTGGACCAGTCGCATGGTGGCTCTGGTAAACAGGCTCGAGCAGTTATCGATGGGTTGCAAGCCGACGTGGTTACTCTTGCATTGTCGCTGGACATTGAAGCTATTGCCGAGAAAGGAAAGCTACTCGCTAACGACTGGCAATCCAAGCTTCCCAACAACAGCGCTCCGTACACTTCTACGATCGTGTTTGTTGTTCGCAAAGGCAATCCCAAGAACATTCGCGATTGGGATGATTTAGTAAAAGGTGATGTAGAAATCATCACGGCGAATCCAAAAACAGGAGGAGGAGCTCGCTGGAATTACCTTGCTGCTTGGGGATACGCATTGAACAACGAGTTAGGTGACTTGAGCCTTCTCAAGAGCGACCTGAAATCGGATAAGGTCCAAGCAGCTCAAACGGCTGCGAAGAAGTTTGTCGGTGAAATCTATAAGCGAGTCCCAGTGCTTGATTCGGCTGCTCGAGGATCTACCAACACATTCGTTCAACGTGAGATCGGTGATGTTTTGTTGACGTGGGAAAACGAAGCGTTTCTTTCGATTGCCGAAGGAGGCAAAGATAAATTTGAAATCGTTGTTCCATCGATCAGCATTTTGGCGGAGCCGCCCGTCGCGGTGGTTGATAAGTTTGCAGCCAAACATGGTGTTGCCGAAGTAGCAAAAGCCTACCTGGAATACCTTTACACCCCCATCGGGCAGTCACTTGCAGCCAAACATCATTATCGCCCTGCTCTTCCTGAATCGGTAGACGCGAAGCTACTCGCAACGTTCCCGAACATCAACTTATTCAAAATTGATGATGCCTTCGGCGGTTGGGCTGCGGCTCAGAAAGAACACTTCATCGATGGCGGTGTTTTCGACCAAATCTATGAGTCGAAGTAGCCTCGCAGAGTAGGTCCGTTTCCCCGAGACTGGGGCGACGAAACGAGCAGTTTTCGTGAGCCGTAGGCGCTAGCCTCGGGTGCTATCCGGCAAATTGTTGCAAAATCGAAACCCGTGGCTAGCGCCATCGGCTCAGGTTCAATCAGCCCACTCCGAGGCTGGCAAGTCTTGAGTTGCAGCTCTGCAGAGAGACTTGCGAACTTGGATATTTTTAAAACTGCCATGAAGGCCACTGAGGCGACAACGCCAGGAGAAATAACGGAATAATGAAATCGCGATTCAAACAATACAGTGTCATTCCAGGATTCGGAATAACGCTGGGGTATACGCTTCTTTATCTCACGCTGATCGTACTGATTCCACTTTCAGCTCTTTTTATTCAAACCACGAATTTGTCGTTTGGCGAGTTCTGGAATCACGTTACTTCACCTCGTGTAGTCGCATCGTACCGACTGACTTTTGGTGCTTCGCTGATTGGTGCGGCTATCAACGCAGTATTTGGGTTTTTGATTGCATGGTGCCTTGTCCGCTATCGCTTTCCCGGTCGTCGGTTGATGGACGCTTTGGTGGATCTTCCTTTTGCGTTGCCGACGGCCGTGTCAGGGATCGCGCTGACGACTATCTTTTCGAAGCATGGATGGATTGGCCAGTACTTAGAACCGCTTGGAATCAAAGCAGCCTACTCGCCGATAGGTGTTGTGATCGCACTGACATTTATTGGTTTGCCATTTGTCGTCAGAACGCTCCAGCCTGCGATTGAGGAGTTGGAGAAAGAGGCGGAAGAAGCAGCGGCAAGTTTGGGAGCCAATCGATTTCAAACTTTTATGCGAGTCATTCTTCCTACCATCTTTCCGGCTTTGTTGACCGGTTTTGCACTCGCCTTCGCAAGAGCGCTTGGCGAATACGGTTCGGTTGTTTTCATCTCGGGCAACATGCCCGGACGAACAGAAATAACTTCGCTCCTGATCATTACCAAACTTGAGCAATACGACTTTGCAGGAGCAACCGCGATCGCAGTGGTGATGCTTGTGGTTTCTTTCGCAATCTTGCTGAGTATCAATCTCCTTCAGTGGTGGTTCAGTGTCGGACGAAGGAGGGTTGCTTAATCATGAGCCCACTTCAAGAAACACAAAGGTTGAAAAATCAAACTACCTTGCAAACCACCGCGCAAACCACCGTATTAAAGCCGACAGCCAAATTCATCGATTTGTTATCCTCGCTGGTGCCAGGATTCCTGATCACGTTAGCGGTAGGCTTTATGACGTTGTTCCTCGTCTTACCGCTGGCGGTAATTTTTATCGAGGCGTTTAAGCTTGGCATCGGAGAATACTTCAAGTCGTTTCAAGATCCATCTGCGTGGCATGCGATTAAGTTGACGTTGATTGCTACAGGAGTCTCGCTTCCGTTGAATCTCGTTTTTGGAATCGCAGCAGCGTGGGCTATTGCGAAATTCGAGTTCGTCGGAAAAAGCGTTTTAATTACGTTGATCGACTTACCGTTTGCCGTCTCGCCCATCATCTCAGGGTTGATTTTTGTTTTAATGTTTGGGCTTCAAGGTTGGTTTGGAGCGTGGCTCGCCGAGCGTGACCTACAAATCATTTTTGCCGTTCCCGGCATTGTGTTAGCAACGATCTTCGTGACGTTTCCTTTTGTTGCTCGGGAGTTGATACCACTCATGCAAGAACAAGGTTCCGACGAAGAACAAGCCGCGATTTCATTGGGTGCAACCGGTTGGCAATCTTTTTATTACATCACCCTTCCAAACATAAAATGGGCCGTCTTGTATGGCGTCATCCTTTGTAACGCGCGGGCGATGGGCGAGTTTGGG